>NZ_JBFOCN010000050.1:0-57184 GCF_040907815.1 Aeromonas sp. s6 | reverse complement strand
CCCTCCCCTGGCAAGGGGAGGGTCGGGGTGGGGTCATTGGCATGCTGACTCATAACGCCCCCAGAAAATCGGTGAGCGGGCTGGAGGCTTGGGCCTGCAGGGCGCGGGCGCCGAGACCTGCTTCATAGGCGCTGCGCCCGGCAGTGCAGGCCAGCGCAAAGGCGCGGCCCATGGCGACCGGGTCGCCGCTCACCGCGATGGCGGTGTTGACCAGCACGGCATCGGCCCCCAGCTCAAAGGCGGCGGCCGCATGGCTCGGCGCACCTATGCCCGCATCCACCACCACGGGCACATTGGCTTGCTCGACGATGATGGAGAGAAACTCCCGGGTCACCAGCCCCTGATTGGAGCCGATGGGGGCGCCCAGCGGCATCACGGCAGCGCAACCCACCTCTTCGAGCCGCTTGCACAGCACGGGGTCGGCACCGCAGTAGGGCAGCACCACAAAGCCCTCTTTCACCAGCAGCTCGGCGGCTTTCAACGTCTCGATGGGATCGGGCAGGAGGTAACGCGGGTCGGGGTGGATCTCGAGCTTGAGCCAGTTCGTCCCCAGCGCCTCGCGGGCCAGGTGGGCGGCAAATACCGCCTCAGCAGCGGTCTTGGCCCCCGAGGTGTTGGGCAACAACTTGACCCCGAGTTTCAGGAGCGGGCTCAGGATATCGTCGTGGTCCTTGCCCGGTTCGAGCCGCTTGATGGCCATGGTGACCAGTTGGGAGCCGCTCGCCTCGATGGCGGCGGCCATCAGTTCCGGGCGGGCAAACTTGCCGGTGCCGGTGAAGAGGTGCGAAGAGAAGGTGTGATCGGCAATCTTGAGCATGTCAGCCTCCGGCCACTGCGATAAGAAGAGATGAGGCCCCGCCGCAAGGCAGAACACGCGAAGATGGGACTGCGAGCATCATGGGTCAGCCTCCGGCAATGGCGGTGAAGAGGTGGAGTTCGTCCCCGTCATTGAGACGGGTCTCGGCCCAGCGGCCACGGGGCAGCACGGCGCCGTTAAGGGCCACCGCTACCCCCTGAGGGGGAATCTCCTGCACCGCCAGCAGCTCAGTCAGGCGCTGGCCGGTGGGCAGCGTCAGCTCGATATCGTTCAATCGGATCTTCATGGTTAATTCTCCTGAGCCGGGTGGGTGCTGCCGCAAACCGGGCAATCGGGGTCGGGAGCCAGCGTGAGGGTCTGCCACTGATGGGTCAACGCATCGAAGCGGCGCAGAGTGCCCGCGACCGGGCTTGGCATTCCGAGCAGCAGTTTCAGTGCCTCCAGCGCCTGCAAAGAGCCCATCACCCCGACCAGCGGGCCGGTGACGCCGCTGGTCTCGCAGCTTTCCCTGATCTCGGTATCCAGCGGATAGAGGCAGGCGTAGCAGGCGTGATCGCTGCTGGTGCGCACCATCAGCTGCCCCTGCCAGCCCACTGCGGCGGCACAGACCCAGGGCTTGCCCTGGGCCACGCAGGCGGCGTTGATGGCCTGGCGGGTGGCGAGGTTGTCGCAGCAGTCGATCACCAGATCCACCTCGGTCACAAACTCCGGCAGGCTGGCGGCATCGAGCCGCTGGTTGATGGCAATCAGCTCCACCAGCGGGTTGTGGGCCGCCAAGCGCTCGCGGGCCAGCTCCGCCTTGGAGTGGTTGACCGCCTCGCTATCGAACAGGATCTGGCGCGGCAGGTTGCTGGAATCCACCGTGTCGCCATCGGCCAGCCAGAGGGTGCCTACCCCGGCCCCGGCGAGATAGAGGGCGAGCGGCGAGCCGAGCCCGCCGAGGCCCACGATCAGCACGGATTTATCTTTCAGCCGCGCCTGACCTGCTTCCCCCACTTCCGCCAGCATCAGCTGGCGGCCGTAGCGCAGGTACTCTTTGTCACTAAGAGAAGCGGCATCAGAGCGCATGTTCTGCCTCCCGTATCACGCAGGCCGAGCGCGGTTCATCCCCCGCCCCCACGGCAGCGAGCAGCCGCTCGGTCGCTCCCAGCCAGTCATCGCTCGCCGTGATGGCCGAGACCAGCGCAATGCTGCCGACCCCGCTTGCCTTGACCGCCGCCACCCGCTCCTCGCTGATGCCACCGATGGCCACCGTCGGCCAGTCGCCCATCAGGGCGCGGTAGTGGTGCAGCCGCGCCAGCCCCTGGGGGCGCGAAGGCATCGCTTTGGTGTTGGTCGGGAAGATATGGCCCAGCGCGATATAGGAGGGGGCAAGCTCGCGGGCCCGCATCAGCTCGAAGTAGCCGTGGGTGGAGATGCCAAGACGCAGCCCCGCCGCCTGAATGGCGGCGAGATCGGCGGTCTCCATATCCTCCTGCCCCAGATGCACGCCCCAGGCACCCGCCTCGATGGCCTGCTGCCAGTAGTCGTTGATAAAGAGCCGCGCCCCATGGCGGCGACCGAGCGCGACCGCATCGCGAATGGCCGGCGCCACCTCTGTGGCGGGCAGATTCTTGATCCGCAGCTGGATGGTCTTGACCCCGGCCCCCAGCAGGCGTTTGAGCCACTTGACCGAGTCCACCACCGGATAGAGGCCGAGGTGGTGTTCGGTCGGCGCAAAGGGGCCCTGCGGCAGACGGGCGCTGCTCGCTTCATACAATCCAAAGCGGCGATCGAGCGGTGAGCCTGCCAGCACGGCACGGGGGAAGTGGGCCAGATCGGCAGGCCAGCCGAGATGGGCGATGGGCCCCGGGCCTGCCCCCACCCCTTGCGCCGCCGCCAAGCCCTGTTGCAAGTAGGCGCGCGCCAGGGTGATGGCGTCCTCCACCGGATAGTCCTGCGCCACCACGGCGGCGATGGCGCTGGCGTAAGCGCAACCGGTGCCGTGACCGTGGCGGGTATCGAGGCGCGGCGCGGCGAGCCAGAATTCGCGGCTCCCATCCTGGTAGTAATCGAGGCAGAGATCCCCGCCCCATTCAAGGTGGCCCCCCTTGACCAGCACGGCGCGGGCGCCGAGTTCGCGCAGCCGCCGGGCGGCGAGGCGCACCAGCTCGGGACTGGTGGCGGGCAGGCCGGTCAGGGCTTCCAGCTCGGGACCGTTGGGGGTGATGAGCGACAGACGTGGCAGCAGGTGCTCGCGCACCGCCACCAGCATGCCGGGCTCCGCCATGGGGGTACCGGTGCTGGCGATGGCCACCGGATCGTAGACCACAAAGGGGGCGCCTATCGTATCGAGCCGCCGCGCCAGCACCTCCACATGCAGCCGGGTCGGCAGCAAGCCGATCTTGATGGCGGCGGGTGGCAGATCCAGCCCCAGGGCATCGATCTGGGCGGCGAAGGTCTGCATCAGCACGGGGTCGACCATCTTCACCGCCACCGAGTTCTGGGCCGTGATGGCGGAGATGACGGAGCAGCCGTGCACGCCGAGGTCATGCATCGTGTGCAAGTCGGCCTGAATGCCGGCCCCGCCGCCGGAGTCGGACCCGGCGATGGTCCAGACCACGGGGCGGGCCTGCGTCACGGCGGACAGGTCGGCGGGGCTGACAGCCCCGCGCTCGCTGCTCACGCCTCCTCCCCTGCGGCCTGCTTCAGGGTCGCCGCCTGATGGTAGATCTCGCCGCCGGTCTCCTTGAAGGTTTCTGCCATGCGGGCCATGCCGCTCTCCACCTCGGCCACCACCCGCTCCTGCTGACCGTCCATGCCGACCAGCTTGATCTCCACGGCTTCCAATTTCGCCGCATAATCGCGCACGTCCTGGGTGATCTTCATGGAGCAGAACTTGGGCCCGCACATGGAGCAGAAGTGTGCCACTTTGCCGGACTCCTGAGGCAGGGTCTCGTCGTGGTAGGCGCGGGCGGTGTCGGGGTCGAGGGCCAGGTTGAATTGATCCTCCCAGCGGAACTCGAAGCGCGCCTTGGACATGGCGTTGTCGCGGATCTGGGCGCCCGGGTGGCCCTTGGCAAGGTCAGCCGCGTGGGCGGCGATCTTGTAGGTAATGAGCCCCTGCTTCACGTCCTCCTTGTTGGGCAGGCCCAGGTGCTCCTTGGGAGTCACGTAGCAGAGCATGGCGCAGCCGTACCAGCCGATGAGCGCGGCGCCGATGCCGGAGGTGAAGTGATCGTACCCCGGGGCAATGTCGGTGGTGAGCGGGCCCAGGGTATAGAAGGGCGCCTCGTGGCAGTGCTCGAGCTGCTCGGTCATGTTGCGCTCGATCATGTGCATGGGCACGTGGCCGGGGCCCTCGATCATCACCTGCACGTCGTATTCCCAGGCAATTTTGGTGAGCTCGCCCAGGGTGCGCAGCTCGGCGAACTGGGCCTCGTCGTTGGCGTCATAGACGGAGCCCGGACGCAGACCGTCCCCCAGCGACAGACTGACGTCGTAGGCGGCGCAGATCTCGCAGATCTCGCGGAAGTGCTCGTAGAGGAAGTTCTCCTTGTGGTGCGACAGGCACCACTTGGCCATGATGCTGCCACCACGGGAGACGATGCCGGTGAGGCGCTTGGCGGTCATGGGCACGAAGCGCAGCAAGACGCCGGCGTGGATGGTGAAGTAGTCCACCCCCTGCTCGGCCTGCTCCAGCAGGGTGTCGCGGAACAGCTCCCAGGTGAGGTCTTCGGCGATGCCGTTGGTCTTCTCCAGCGCCTGATAGATGGGCACGGTACCGATGGGCACCGGGCTGTTGCGCAGGATCCACTCGCGGGTCTCGTGGATGTAGCGGCCGGTGGAGAGATCCATCACGGTATCGGCGCCCCAGCGGGTGGACCACACCAGCTTCTCCACTTCCTCTTCGATGCTGGAAGTGACCGCCGAGTTGCCGATGTTGGCGTTGATCTTCACCAGGAAGTTGCGGCCGATGATCATGGGCTCCGCTTCCGGGTGGTTGATGTTGCTGGGGATGATGGCGCGACCGGCGGCCACCTCATCGCGCACGAACTCGGGGGTGATGTTCTGGGGCAGTCTGGCGCCAAAGCCCTGACCCGGGTGCTGGGTGCGCAGGAGCTCGGAGCGCACCCGCTCGCGGCCCATGTTCTCGCGAATGGCGATAAATTCCATCTCGGGGGTGACGATGCCTTGGCGGGCATAGTGCAGCTGGGTGACCCGGCGGCCCGGCTTGGCGCGGCGGGCGCTCGGCAAATGTTCGAAACGCAGGTGATCCAGCCCCTCGTCCGCCAGCCGCTCCTGAGTGAAGGTGGAGCTCAGCCCGTCCAGCGCGTCGGTGTCAGCACGCTCCAGCACCCAATTCTCCCGCAGGCGCGGCAGACCGCGGCGCACGTCGATGGGGGCGGCCTCTTCCCCATAGGGGCCCGAGGTATCGTAAACCGGCACCGGCTCGTTGGGCTCGAACTGGGGAGCGTCCTTGGTGCCGCCGACGAAGGTGTCGGCCAGCTGGATTTCCCGCAAAGGCACCCGGATGTCAGGGCGAGAACCCTGGATAAAGATGCGGCGGGAGTTGGGGTGAGCCATCCCCTTGAGGTTGTCGATAAAGGTCTGGGCGCTGGAGCGCTGCTCGCGGCGGCTGGATTTGGTGGTATCAGAAACATTGGTAGACATAGCAAAACTCACATTAACTGGTTGAAGTTATGGGTGTTTGCTTGTCTGGAGTTCGAGGAGAAGATGAACTTGCGGCGGGGTGTGCTCGGGGGAGTGAGCCGGGCATGGATCTTCCCTGCTCTGCCGTCCCGGTGTTTCCCTAGTCTGGAAACCCGGCGCCCTAAGGACAACCGGACGGGACAACTTCCCCCTGTGCGCCTGTAGCCATCGCGGGCGAAACCCTTGATGGGTGGGGCCCTGCTCCTGATGAGCGAGGGTTTGCCCCGGCGCGGTAACCCGCAAGTTACCCTTGTTTCCCTTCGCAGGTCTTAACCTGATCAGGTTCCACGGATCCCGAATTAACGGTCTCAGCTTAGCGTCGTTCGACGGTCAGCACTCCGACAAGATGTGCGCCAGTATAAGTGGGGAAATTTAAAGTACAAGCCATTAACAAGGGGAAAGGGAGAGAGGTCTCATTCTTCGGCGTCGAGGGGATCCTCGGGGTCAGGAATGAGGATATCGGTGAGGCGGCCCTCTTCATCCCGGCTCAGCACCAGGCGGCGACCCGGTTGCAGATCGGCGGTGCTGCCGTTGATCCAGCGAGTGTCAGCATCAAACACCAGCGCACCGAGATCCTGTAGCAGCAATGCCTGCTGATTATGGGTGAGCAGTCGATCCTCCGCCCGCCGCCAACTGGCCCCGAGCGCCGGATCCGGCGCCCCGTCGAGCACCCGGATCGTCTCGGCGACGCCGTAGCGGCTCTGGATCGCGAGGTGCATGCCGGGCACTAGCCCGTCCGGCTGCGCCACGCCGTGCAGTTCGGCACTGCCGAGCTCCAGCTCAGCCCCCTGGAATTGCAGGCGCACCCCGTCGTTGTGCTCCAGCTCCACCAGCCAGAGCTCGGCGTCGTCGGCAAGGGTGCAGAAGGGCAACAGCAGCAGGCAGAGTGCGGTTCGGGTCATGGCAGACGGTCCGGGGTCACGGGGTGAGGTTTAACTATGGCCCCGGACGGGCAATTTTTCCCGGTCCGCCCTGACCGGTCAGTCATCCTCCCGGCACTGGCTCAGGCGCATGCCGTCAAACTTGCACTCCAGCTCCAGCCAGCGTCCCTCGAACGGGGAGAGGCTCCCATCCGAGGTGACATAACCCCAGATCCGCCCCCCTTCCACCGGCCCTTCCAGTTCCATCTCGTCCTCCTCTTCCAGCGCCTCCACCTCGCGAACGAGCCGCCGCGCCCCTGCCGCCGTCTCCTGCACGACCCCTTCCAGATCGACCCAGGTCCCGCCGAGATCGTCCTCATCCAAACCATCCTTGAAGCGGGTGCGCTCATCGATCACGAAGGGAATGCCGTTGACCATCAACTGGCCAAGCTGCCAGGTGGTGCGGCCCGTGAGCTTGAACTCAGCCGCCTGCACCAGACCAAAAGGCAATAGAATCAATAACCAGAAGGCGCGGAGAGACTTCTTCATCGGGGATCCTCGGGGTTACACTGGCACACAGGATGACCCATCCGGTGTGAAATGGCCGTGAAATAGCGGCGCAGACCAGGAGATCAGAGCATGAAAATACTGGTGGTGGAAGACAGTCCCCAGGTGGCGGAGACCATCATGGACTATCTGGCGCTGGCCGGGCACAGGGTGGACTGCGCCTATCACGGCCAGGCCGCGCTGCAACTGCTGGCCCAGGAGCGCTTCGACGTCATCATCATGGACGTCATGATGCCGCGCCTCGACGGCCTGCGTACCGTGGAGCGGCTGCGTGCGGACGGCATCGCGACCCCGGTGCTCTTTCTCACCGCCCGTGACAGCCTGGAGGACAAGCTGGCAGGCTTTCGGGCGGGGGGCGACGACTATCTGGTCAAGCCGTTCGCCATGGAGGAGCTGGAGGTGCGCCTGGAGGCCCTCAGCCTGCGTGGCCCCAGAGGGGACATGGGCGTCCTCGGCTTTGGCGATCTGACGGTGGATCCCGCCAGCGGCCGCGCCACCCGCGCCGGGGTGGAGCTCAAGCTCGGCAAGATCCCGTTCCAAATCCTCACCCTGCTGGTGAAGCGCGCGCCCCAGCTGGTGACGCGCCAGGAGGTGCTCGACACCGTCTGGGGCGACGAGGAGCCCGACTCAGACGCCCTGCGCAGCCACATCTATGCCCTGCGCAGCGCCCTCGACAAGCCCTTCCCCACCCCCATGCTGGAGACCCTGCACGGCCAGGGCTACCGGCTGGTGACCCCATGACGAACCCGACGCCGCCCCTTGCCTCCGGTCTGCCGAGCCTGCGCCGGCGCCTGGTGCTGGCGCTGGGAGGGGCCGGTCTGCTGCTGCTGGTGATCCTGAGCCTGCTGATGGTGGTGGCCGAGAACAAGATGGAGGAGCTGAGCCTGCGCCACTGGCTGGAGGCGGAGGCAACCCGCTATGACGACGACTGGTTGCGCCTCGGCATGGCTGCCCCCGCCCCCAGCCCGCGCCAGTTCTCCAGCTACTGGACAGAGGCGGGCCGCCTGCCCGCCTGGCTCAAGGCCTACCAGAGCCCCGGCTTCTTCGAGCATCAGCTGGGCCGGGAGGACAAGCACTTCCTGGTACGCGCCCACCCCTCGGGTCAGGGGCTGCTCTATCTGGTGTTCAACGACGATGCGGACGACTACCTGGACCCTTACGAAGCCAAGTTGCATCTGGTGACCCGCCTCATCGGCCTGGCCCTGCTGCTGGGGAGCCTCGCCTTCGGCATCTGGCTGGTGCGTCACATCACCAGGCCGCTGGAGCGGCTGCGCCAGCGGGTCGCCCACCTGACCCCGGATCAGGGGGACTTCGTGCCCGATGCCCCCTGGCAGGAGCTGCGAGAGATAGAGCAGGCGCTGCTGGCGGGCAAGCACGAGGTAGCCGCCGTGTTTGCCCGTGAACAGGAGTTCAGCCGCTTCGCGAGCCACGAGCTGCGCACCCCCAACATGGTGATCCAGGGATCCGCGGCCCTGCTCGGCAAGGTGAATGACCTGCCCGCCCCGGCAGCCCGCGCCGTCAGCCGCATCCGCGCCGCCGCCGACGAGATGGCCCTGCTCACCGAAACCTTCCTGCTGCTGGGACGCAAGGAGGCCGTGGAACGCCCGCCCCAGCAGGTGGCGCCGCTCATTCGCCGGGAGCTGACCCGCCTCGCCCCCCTGCTGCAACGGGAGACGCTGGACATTCGCCTGCAACTGGACGAGGAGAGCGAGGTGCATGCCCCCCTCTCCCTGCTCGCCATCGCCCTCGGCAACCTCTTGAAAAACGCCCTGAGCTACGCCGAGGGGCACATCGAGATCACCCTGCACGAGCAGGTGCTCACCATCAGCAACCCCACCGCCGCCGCGCCGGATCAGATCCTCGGCTACGGCTGCGGTCTCACCATCATCCAGCGCATCTGCGAGAAGCTGGGCTGGCAGATTGAGACCCGGCTGGAAGATGGCATCTTCAGCGCCCGGCTGGTGATGATCCCCGGCGCCCCCGGGGCGGCATAGCCCCCTCATTCCCGGCCCTTCTGCCCGGCTGTTCAACACAGTGGGAGAAGGGAGACACTTCCCGGCAAGCCCGCTGCCTTCCAGCCCACCCTCCAGATAGCAACAAGGCGCCCGAGGGCGCCCTGTGTTTACCTGTATGACACTCGTTTGGGGCTCATTCCGCCGGCTTGTGCTTGCGGCTCGCCTTGAGCTCGAGGAACTCGATGATCTTGCCCGCCACGTCCTTGCCGGAGGCGGCTTCCACCCCCTGCAGACCGGGGGAGGAGTTAACTTCCAGCACCAGCGGGCCGCGGGCGCTACGCAGAATATCCACCCCGGCCACGTCCAGCCCCATGATCTTGGCGGCCTGCACGGCGGTGGCACGCTCTTCCGGCGTGATCTTGATGGCTTCGGCGGTGCCGCCCCGGTGCAGGTTGGAGCGAAACTCCCCCGGCTGGGCCTGGCGGCGCATGGCGGCCACCACCTTGCCGTTGACCACCAGGCAGCGGATATCGGCGCCGTTGGCCTCGCGGATGTACTCCTGCACCAGGATGTTGTTGTTGGTCTGGATAAAGGCCTCGATGACGCTCTCCGCGGCCTTCTGGGTTTCGCACAGCACCACGCCAATCCCCTGGGTGCCCTCCAGCAGCTTCACCACCAGGGGGGCGCCCCCCACCATGGTGATGAGATCCGGTACGTCGTGGGTGCTGTGGGCATAGCCGGTCACTGGCAGGCCGATGCCGTGACGGGAGAGCAGCTGCATGGCGCGCAGCTTGTCCCGGGAGCGGGAGATGGCCACCGAGCTGTTGAGGGCCATGGTGCTCATCATCTCGAACTGGCGCAGCACGGCGGTGCCATAGAAGGTGATGCTGGCACCGATGCGCGGGATCACGGCGTCATAGCTCTCCAGCTCCCGTCCTTCGTAATGGATGGAGGGGCTGTGGGAGGCGATGTTCATGTAGCAGCGCAGGGTGTCGAGCACCTCGACCTGATGCCCACGGGCCCGGGCCACCTCGACCAGACGGCGGGTGGAGTAGTTGTTGGGCTCACGGGATAAAATGGCAATATTCATGGAAATGGCAGACCTGATAATCGGACTGGAGAGTATAAGGTGCCATGAACGACTGGCAACGCCAATCCTTTCCCCTCACCATGCGCGGTTCTGCAAGAACAGGCAAAAACCGAGAGTGCCGCACTCAAGAACGGACCAAAGCCAGGGACCGTTCTGCAAGACGGCGCCAGCCACCAGCCCTCATGTCCGATGGCGCCAGCGACGTCAATGGGGGCCGCGCAGCCCTTGTTGCAACTCAAGCAGCAGGGCGACCTCCTGCAAACGGCGCGCCGTGACTCCGGCCCAACCCGTGACAGGCAAGGGCGCCAGCAGGGTCTGGGCGATGCAGTGGCGATAGAGGGGCCCCTCATGTTGCCAGCCCCGCATCCCGTCGACGTCGTGATGGTGCAACCACTCCAGGTTGCCGCAGCGAAGCAGCTCGATGCGCCGCCCGTCCTTGAGGTGCAGGCAAAGCCCCTTCTTCTCCACCCCGGGACCGGCATACTTGTCGAGCCAGAGGGTCAGGGGCACCCCTGCCGCCTCGCCGCGCAGGCAGGCCCGCCCCTCGGCAGTCTCCAGATCCCCGCGCCGGATGGGCTGCCCCAGCCGGTCGCAGATGCCCTCCGCGATCAGGTGCAGGCGGTCGTCCCCACCCAGGGCCACCAGCAGTTCCCGGATCATCGCCAGCAGATGGGTACCGATGTCGAGGATCACCCCGTCTGGATGGCGCAGGACCCGCCGATCCGGCTCGCCGGTGGCGAAGTTGAGGGCATAGGGATGCCCCGCCTCGTCCAGGCCGCAGGGTTCCAGCAAAAAGCCCTCCACCGCGCTGATATCGGCGAGGGTGGCCAGCCCGCCCCCGGCGCCGTCTGATTCCCGAGGCTGCCAGCCTTCATCCAGTTTGCCGCTCAGCAGCAACTGCTGGACGGCATTGCGGGCCATCCAATGATCCAGCGCCAGCACCCTGGCTGCGACCTCGGGGTCCGCCAGCAGGGCGCGCAGGCGATCGCGCTGGGCCAGGGTGGCCACCACGGGTTTCTCCACCAGGATGAGGGGAATGGCGCTGGCCAGTGCCTGCTCCAGCACGGGCAGATGCAGCAGGGAAGGGGTGGCGATCACCAGCCGATCCAGGGGTTCGGCCAGCAGGGCTTCCAGGGTCGGCGCAGACATGACACCGGGCAGGGTGATGGCGGGATCAAAACCCCATATCTCGGGATTTTCCGCCAGGGTGGCAAGTGCAGGCAGATAGGCTGTCTGCACCACGGCCCCCAGACCGACAAATCCAATCTTCATGGCAACCTCAATATGGCGTACGTACCCGGCGCCTGCCCCGCACCGCGTGAGACGGGGCAGACGGGGATCAATGCAGGTTGGGCCCCAGCCAGCGTTCGGCCTCTGCCAGGGTCATCCCCTTGCGCATGGCGTAGTCTTCCACCTGATCCTGCTGGATCTGGGCCACGGCGAAATACTTGCTCTCGGGGTGGGAGAAGTACCAGCCCGACACCGCCGCCCCCGGCCACATGGCGTAGGACTCGGTGAGCTGCATGCCGATGGCCTGCTCCACGTCCAGCAGCTCCCAGATGCTCCCCTTCTCGGTGTGCTCCGGGCAGGCCGGGTAGCCCGGCGCCGGGCGTATTCCCTGGTAATTTTCGCGGATAAGCTCTTCGTTGCTGAGCGCCTCGTCCGGGGCATAGCCCCAGTGCACTTTGCGCACCTGCTCGTGGAGGTATTCGGCAAAGGCCTCGGCGAGGCGATCGCACACCGCCTGGATGAGAATGGCGTTGTAGTCGTCGTGGTCCGCCTTGTAGGCCTTGGCGATGGCCTCCTCGCCGATGCCGCCGGTCACCGCGAAGGCGCCGATCCAGTCGGGCTTGCCGCTCTCTTTCGGCGCCACATAGTCCGCCAGACAGTAGTTGGGGAAGCCCTGCTTCTCGCTCTGCTGGCGCAGGTGGTGCAGCACTTTTTTCACTTCAGTGCGGGACTCGTCGGTGTAAACCTCGATGCTGTCCCCCACGGCGTTGGCGGGGAACAGGCCGACAATGCCGGCGCAGCGCACGCTCTGATCCTTCTCCAGCTGGTCCAGCATGGCGTTGGCGTCGGCGTAGAGGCGCGTCGCTTCCTCCCCCACGACTTCATCCTCCAGAATGCGGGGGAACTTGCCCGCCAGCTCCCAGCTGAGGAAAAACGGCGTCCAGTCGATGTAGGGGCGCAGCACAGAGATGGGCACGTTTTCGAAGGTCTGCACGCCGGGCTCCCGGGGCGCCGGGGGCTCATAACCGACCCAGTCCAGCTGATGGCGGTTGGCCCGGGCATGGGCCAGGGAAACCGGCTTGGAGCGCGGCTGCTTGCGGGCATGCTGATCCCGGGCAATCTCGTACTCCTTGTCGATGCGGGCGACGAAGGCGGGCTTGAGCTCCGGGCTCAGCAGGCTCTGGGCCACCCCCACGGCGCGGGAGGCGTTGGAGACATAGACCACGGGCTCGGAGTAGTTCTGCTCTATCTTCACCGCGGTGTGGGCCTTGGAAGTGGTGGCACCGCCGATGAGCAGCGGCAGCTTGAACCCCTGACGCTCCATCTCCTTTGCTACGTGCACCATCTCGTCCAGGGACGGAGTGATGAGGCCCGACAGGCCGATGATGTCGGCGTTCACTTCCCGGGCCGTCTTGAGGATGGTCTCGCAGGAGACCATGACCCCGAGATCCACGATCTCGAAGTTGTTGCACTGGAGCACCACCCCGACGATGTTCTTGCCGATGTCGTGCACGTCGCCCTTGACGGTGGCCAGCACGATTTTGCCATTGCTGGAGCCGCCGGACTTCTCCGCCTCGATGTAAGGCTGCAGGTAGGCCACCGCCCGCTTCATCACCCGGGCCGACTTCACCACCTGGGGCAGGAACATCTTGCCGGCGCCGAACAGATCGCCCACCACGTTCATGCCATCCATCAGCGGCCCCTCGATGACGTGCAGCGGCTTCTCGGCCTGGGCGCGCGCCTCCTCGGTATCCTCCTCAATAAAGTCGGTGATCCCCTTGACCAGGGCGTGTTCGAGCCGCTTGCCCACCGGCCAGCTGCGCCACTCCTGATCCCGCGGATCCTCGGCCTGGGCGCCGGCACCGCGATACTTCTCGGCGATGGCCAGCAGCGCCTCGGTGGCGTTGTCGTTGAGGTTCAGCACTACCGCCTCGACCTTCTCTTTGAGCTCGGCCGGGATGTCTTCGTAGATGGCAAGCTGGCCCGCGTTGACGATCCCCATGTCCATGCCGTTCCTGATGGCGTGGTAGAGGAAGACAGCGTGGATGGCTTCGCGCACCGGCTCGTTGCCACGGAAGGAGAAGGAGACGTTGGAGACGCCGCCGGAGATCATGGCGTGGGGCAGGTGCGTTTTGATGTCCTTCACCGCCTCGATGAAGTCCACCGCGTAGTTGTTGTGCTCGTCGATGCCGGTCGCCACCGCGAAGATGTTGGGGTCGAAGATGATGTCTTCCGGCGGGAAGCCGACGCGGTCCACCAGAATGCGGTAGGCGCGCTGGCAGATCTCGAACTTGCGGGCCCGGGTATCGGCCTGGCCCACCTCGTCGAACGCCATGACGATGACGGCGGCGCCGTAGCGGCGCAGCAGTTTCGCCTGCTCGATGAATTTGTCCTCCCCCTCCTTCATGGAGATGGAGTTGACCACCGGCTTGCCCTGCACGCACTTGAGGCCCGCCTCCAGCACCTCCCACTTGGAGGAGTCAATCATCACCGGCACCCGGGCGATGTCCGGTTCCCCGGCGATGAGGTTCAGGAAGCGCACCATGGCCGCCTCGGCGTCCAGCATCCCCTCATCCATGTTGATGTCGATGATCTGGGCGCCGTTTTCCACCTGCTGCTTGGCCACGTCCAGGGCCTCGTCGTAGAGCCCCTCTTTTATCAAGCGCTTGAACTTGGCCGAACCGGTGACGTTGGTCCGCTCACCCACGTTCACGAACATGGAGTCCGCCGTGATGATGAGAGGCTCCAGGCCCGACAACCGGCAGGCCACCGGCAGATCCGGCAGGGCGCGGGGCTTGATGCCCGCCACGGCGTCCGCCATGGCGCGGATGTGGGTCGGGGTGGTGCCGCAGCAGCCGCCCACCAGGTTGAGAAAGCCGCTCGAAGCCCACTCGCGGATATGCTCCGCCATCTCGACCGCGTCCAGGTCGTACTCGCCAAACGCATTGGGCAGACCGGCGTTGGGGTGGGCGCTGACATGGGTCTCGCTGATGCGGGACAGCTCCTCCACGTACTGGCGCAGCTCGTCCGGCCCCAGCGCACAGTTGAGGCCGAACGAGACCGGTTTGACGTGACGAAGGGAGTGGTAGAAGGCCTCGGTGGTCTGGCCCGAGAGGGTACGACCGGAGGCGTCCGTGATGGTGCCGGAGATCATCACCGGCAGGCTGTAACCCAGCTCCTCGAACACCAGGTCCACCGCGAAGGCGGCCGCCTTGGCGTTGAGGGTGTCGAAGATGGTCTCGATCAGGATGATGTCGGCACCGCCCTCGATGAGGGCGTGGGTCGATTCGGTGTAGGCGGCCACCAGCTCGTCATAGGTGACGTTGCGCTTGCCCGGATCGTTCACGTCCGGCGAGATGGAGGCGGTACGGTTGGTGGGGCCCAGAACCCCTGCCACAAAGCGCGGTTTCGCCGGGTCCTTGGCGGTCCACTCGTCCGCCACGGCGCGGGCCAGGCGGGCCGCCTCCCGGTTTATCTCGGCCGAGAGCGCTTCCATCTCGTAGTCCGCCATGGCGATGCGGGTGGCGTTGAAGGTGTTGGTCTCTAGGATGTCGGCCCCGGCGGCACAATACTGGTCGTGGATCTCGCGAATAACGGCGGGACGGCTCAACACCAGCAGGTCGTTGTTGCCCTTGATGTCGGTATGCCAGTCGGCAAATCGCTCCCCCCGATAGTCCGCCTCACCGAGTTTGTAACCCTGGATCATGGTGCCCATGGCCCCGTCGATGATCAGGATCCGCTCCTTGAGACAGGCTTCCAGCCTGGTTGTGACATCCGCTTTCTTGTTCGACTCTCTGCTCGACACCGCTCGTACCCCTTACATCCATGCAACTGCGTGATGCCCATCCTAGCAGCAATCAAATTAAATGGAAATCTAGCCGTCTATCTGTCCGTGATGACGATTAAATATAACCATAAATAGGTAATGAGCATGATCTAACCCGGGAGTACCCTATGCCCGTCCTCAAGAGGGATACGTGCTTGCTGTTTACCAAAGAGAAAAATAACTATGAGCGTCTACTACACACTCTGCTTCCTGGCAGCGTTGGCGATCTTCATCGCCTTTGCCAACCAGTATGTTGTGAAGATCCAGACCACCATCGCCATCACTGCGGGCTCCATGCTGATCTCCGCGCTGCTGGTGCTGTTTGGCAAACTGGGTTGGTTCAATCTGGAGCCTCTCGCCATCAAGACCATGGAGAGCATCGACTTCCAGAACTTCCTGTTGAAGGGGATCCTGGGCTTCCTGCTGTTCGCCGGCGGGCTTGGCATCAACCTCAAGGCGTTGCGTAGCCAGAAGTGGGAAATCACCATTCTGGCCATAGCCGCCACCCTGCTCTCCACCTTCCTCATCGGCTACGGCTTCTGGTTCATCGCCAAGCTGCTGGGCTGGGACCTGCCGCTGGTCTACTGCATGTTGTTCGGTGCCCTGATCTCCCCCACCGACCCCATCGCCGTACTGGCCATCGTCAAGAAGATGAAGGCGCCACCCCAGATCGCCATCCAGATCGAGGGGGAATCCCTGTTCAACGACGGTGTCGGCCTCGTCATCTTCGCCACCGTGTTTGCCGTGGCCTTTGGCGGCGTGGAGCCCACCTTCGGCAGCGTGGCCGGTCTGTTCCTGCATGAGGCCCTCGGCGGCATCCTGTTCGGGGCCGTGCTGGGCCTCATCGCCCACGTGATGATCAGCGCCACCGACGACGGCTCCCTGGAGCTGCTGCTGACCCTCTGCATCCCGACCGCGGGCTTCGCCTTCGCCAACATGATCGGCGTCTCCGGCGCCCTGGCCATGGTGGTGACCGGCATCATGATCGGCAACTGGACCCGTCATTCCGGCTTCTCCGAGCAGAGCCAGCACCACCTGGATCACTTCTGGGAGTTGATGGATCAGTTCCTCAACGCCCTGCTGTTCCTGCTGATCGGTCTGGCACTGGTGCTGCTGGATCTGGCCTGGCGCGACTGGATCCTGCTGGTCATCGCGGTGCCGCTCTGCCTGGCCGCACGCTTCATCAGCGTCTCCCTGCCCTATGTGGCGTTCCGCAAGTTCCGCAGCTACAACACCTTCTCGGTGCGCATCCTCACCTGGGGCGGCCTGCGTGGCGGCCTGGCCATGGCCATGGCCCTGGCACTGCCATCCGGTGTCATGATGATCCCGGAACACAACGTCGATCTGCGCCAGGTGATCCTGGTGATGACCTACTCGGTGGTGATGTTCTCCATCGTGGTACAGGGTATGACCATTACCCCCATGATCACCGCCGCCAAGAAGGCCTGTGGCGACGCCTGAGCCCGTCCCTGACCGGCAATGAAAAGGGCTCCCTCGGGAGCCCTTTTGCCGTCCCCGTGGCAGTGAAAAACAGGGAATGACAGAGTGAGCGCACAATTAGTGTTTGCTTTTTACACATTTCGAGGAGAGAATGCGCGCCGGCTAGTTAATCAGCCCTGATTATGTTCGCAATGCTTCACCTCACGATGAATCCTGCCAGTACCCGCATAACCTTCTTCTGATTTACTCGCCTTGAGAACCGTTCAGGCTGTCTGCCTGCGTTGCCCGGCTCTCACGGTGCAGACCCGATCTGCCCACTCCCAAGTAGCATCATGCATCCGCGTGGTCCTTGGCGCCTTCCTTGAAAGTGCAGACGCCCCTGAACCGGGCTGGGTATTCCTGCGCGCTCGTCCGCCATCGTGCTGACCGCGCCCATTGACCTGACATTTGCCAATACAAGGAGCAAACACTTAATTTATATAGAGAAATACCATGATGAAACACGTACAGATCCGCAAACCCCTGCGTCGCAGCAAACCCATCAACCTGCCCGTGCAAGAGCACGACGACGATGCGTTCCTGATCCAGTTCAGCACCCGCTTCAGCGGCGGCTTCGCCATCTCCTGTGATGGCATCGCCGGCGAGTTCTCCATCGAAGAGCTCAACTGATCCTGCCTGCCCAGGCAGCGCCCGATGCAGACAGGCCGCAACTCACGGCGGCCTCCTTGCCTGACGTCATAGTCTGCATGGCCCCACCACCCGAGCGATGACTAGACCCCGCAAGTCTCCTTGTCAGGCGCCTCCAGCAGCAGGCACTCCTCCTCGCCGGCTCCCAGCCTGACCCGTTTGCCCTGACTCAGCCCCAGCTTGGCGAGTAGCCGGACCGAGCGCTCATTGCCCGGGGTGACGATGGCGACCACCCGCTCGATGCCGAGCCGTTCACGGCCATCTGCCATGGCCGCCCGCGCGGCTTCGATGGCATAGCCCTGGCCGCGCCAGGCGGGCAGGAAGGCATAGCCGATGTCTTCACAGGGCAGGGTATCGCGCTTGATCAGACCGCAGATGCCGAGCCTGGCTCCGTCTTCCCGCCGCACCACCAGATAGAGTCCGTGACCGTGGCGGGCATAACTGACCGCAGGCCCCTGCTGGATGTAGTTTTCGGCATCCGCCAGGGTACGCACCCCGCGATCGCCGATGTAGCGGTGAAAATCACCATCGTTGAGCAGTTCGAGAATGAAGGGGGCATCGACAATGGTCAGTTCGCGCAGTTCCAGGCGCTCGGAGAGGATCATGACATGGGCTCGTTCGGCAGAGAGAGTGTCCAAGACTGCTCCCGCCCCGCTTCCTTGGCAAGACCCGGAGGATATTTTCGCCCCCGGGAGCCGCGTCCCCGCTATACTGCCCACCCCATGGAACAGGCAGGAGAACGGCCATGACCGATACCCCCGAATTTTTTGATGAAGAGACACTGCTGGAGATGGTGGAGAACCAGCTCGCCGACGGCCATCCCCTCCAGGTGAAAGCCACCCTGATGCGCCTGGTGATGAAGGGCACCCCGCGGGAAGAGGCGCTGCAATACATCGCCTGCGCCCTGGGCGCCGAACTCATGGCCATGGAAGCCGAACAGGGCCCCTTCAACCTCGTCCGTTACGGCGAGTTCCTCGACAGCCTGCCCGAGATGCCCTGGGCCGAATGACCCGGGCCGATTAGGCAAGCCCCGGCGCCAGCCATTATCATTACCGCCACCACCAATGACGGGAGTATGGGGATATGCGCTGGCAAGATCGCCGTGAGAGCAACAATGTGGAAGACCGACGCCAGCAAGGCGGCGGCAACGGGGGCGGCGGCCTGCCCATCGGTGGCAAGGGGCGCCTGATCCTGCTGGTGATGGTCATGGTGGCGGGGTACTACGGCGTGGACCTCGGCCCCCTGCTGCAGGATCCGGCCCCGCAGAGCCAGCCCCAGCGTCAGAACTCGTCCCAGACTGCCAACGATCCCCTCGCCCGCTTCACCTCGGTGATGCTCGCCTCCACGGAGGACGCCTGGGGTGAGATGTTCCAGCAAAGTGGCAACCACTATCAGGCCCCCAGACTGGTGCTCTATCGCGGTGCGACCCGCACCGGCTGCGGCCAGGGGCAGTCGGTGATGGGGCCCTTCTACTGTCCGGCCGACAGCACCGTCTACATCGATCTCTCCTTCTATCAGGACATGCGCGACAAGCTGGGGGCCGACGGCGACTTCGCCCAGGGCTATGTGATCGCCCACGAAGTGGGCCACCACGTGCAGAACCTGCTCGGCATCTCCACCAAGGTGCGCCAGCAGCAACAGGGGCTGAGCCAGGTCGCCCAGAACCGGTTGTCGGTCAAGCTCGAACTGCAGGCGGACTGCTTCGCCGGGGTCTGGGGCCACTATATGGAAAAAGAGCAGGTGCTGGAACGCGGCGATCTGGAAGAGGCGCTCAACGCCGCCCAGGCCATCGGCGACGACAGGTTGCAGCAGCAAGGTCAGGGCCGGGTCGTTCCCGACAGCTTCACCCACGGCACCTCGGCCCAGCGCCTCGCCTGGTTCAAACGCGGTTTTGACAGCGGCAAGCCCGCCAGTTGCGACACCTTCGCCGCCCGCTGAAGGGGGCAAACGCAAAGGGGCCGATTCCTCACGGAGCCGGCCCCTTTCCTTTCTCACCCGAGGGGGTCTTCCCTCATTCGGGATCCTCCGCCAGCAGATCGGTGAAGACGAAGCCGTCCCGCAGCACCGTCTCCCCCACCCGGATGGGCAGGGGATGCAGGAACATGGGGCCGTCCCAGGCCAGGGTGTGAAACTCCCCGTTCTCGCCGCAGGGATCCACCCCGGCGGGCAGGGCAGCCAGCAAGGCCGGACCGAATTCATGACCACCTAACCCGGCGTCCAGCTTGCCCGGATCCAGGGTGCAGACCCTGGCCTTGAGCCCGGCGTCGATCATCGCCTGCGCCAGCTCGGTCGTGTCGCTGCCCCAGAGCGGGAAGAGCGGCGTGATGCCGGTCCCCGCCAGTTGCCGCTCCCGATAGGCGCGCACATCCTCAAGAAAGAGATCCCCGAACGCCATGTGGTGAATGCCCTTGGCCTGCACATCGGCGATGAAGCCCGTCATGATGCGCCCATACTCCTCGTTGCTGCAGGGCCAGGGCAGGTCGATGGTGATCAGCGGCAAGCCCACGCACTCAGCCTGTGCCAACAACAACTGCTTGCGCACCCCGTGCATGGCCACCCGCTCGAACGCCTGGTTGAGGGTGGTGAACAGCCCCACCACCTCGATGGCCGGATCCTCGCGCAGGCGATGCAAGGCCCAGGCGCTGTCTTTTCCGCTGCTCCAGGAGAGCAGTACCTTTTTCTTCGTCATGATCTCTCCAGCTACTTGCCGCACCGTGCTGCAAGACAGTGTTGCGAATTGTGCGATTTACATTGCGGGACACAAAAGCATACCCTCGTGGGTGAGCGTATCCCCGCAGCACACCGGGGAGAATAACTAAAAAAACGATGGGAAACATAAGGATATGAGTAAAGTCAGCACATCGCACGACCACGGTCGCCCCCTCAATCGACAGGATTACAAGACCCTGAGCCTGGCGGCGCTGGGCGGCGCCCTCGAATTCTACGACTTCATCATCTTCGTCTTCTTCGCCGTGGTCATCGGCGAGCTCTTCTTCCCGGCCGACATTCCCGAGTGGCTGCGCCAGTTCCAGACCTTCGGCATCTTCGCCGCCGGCTACCTGGCCCGCCCCCTGGGGGGCATCATCATGGCCCACTTTGGCGATCTCATCGGCCGCAAGCGGATGTTCACCCTCAGCATCATCCTGATGGCCTTGCCGACCCTGCTGATCGGCCTGCTGCCCACCTACGCCGTGCTCGGCATCGCCGCCCCCCTCCTGCTGCTGCTGCTGCGGATCCTGCAAGGGGCCGCCATCGGCGGGGAAGTCCCCGGTGCCTGGGTCTTCGTGGCCGAACACGTGCCCGCCCGCCGGGTCGGTGTCGCCTGCGGCACCCTCACCGCGGGGCTGACCGCCGGCATCCTGCTCGGCTCCCTGGTGGCGACCGCCATCAACCGTGGCATGAGCCCGGGCGATGTGAGCGACTGGGGCTGGCGTCTGGCCTTCGTGCTCGGCGGCGTGTTCGGCATCGTCGCCATGTACCTGCGCCGCTGGCTGCACGAGACCCCGGTCTTCGCCGAGATGCAGGCCAACAAGTCCCTGGCCGAGGAGCTGCCCCTCAAGACGGTGCTGCGTGAGCACAAGGGCAGCGTCGTCGTCTCCATGCTGCTGACCTGGCTGCTCTCCGCCGGCATCGTGGTGGTGATCCTGATGACCCCGACCTATCTGCAGAAGGTCCACGGCATCAGTCCGGCCGATGCCCTGACCGCCAACTCCCTGGCCATCGTCGCCCTCACCCTGGGCTGCATCGTCTATGGCCGCCTGATCGATGCCATCGGCAGCGGCCCTACCTTCATCCTGGGCTCCCTGCTGCTGGCCGGTGCCACTTACTCCTTCTACCACAGCCTGGCGGCGGGCACGGATCAGCTGGTGCCCCTCTACATGCTGGTGGGCTTTGCGGTGGGGATCGTCGGCGCCGTGCCCTACGTCATGGTCAATGCCTTCCCGCCGGTGGTGCGCTTCTCCGGGCTGTCGTTCTCCTACAACGTGGCCTACGCCATCTTCGGCGGCCTCACCCCCATGCTGGTCACCCTCTGGATGAAGAACGATGTGCTGGCCCCCTCCCACTATGTGGTCAGCCTGGCCGCCCTCGGTTTCGTGCTCGGCATCTGGCTCTGGCTGCGCCAGCGCGGCCAACGCCAGGCCACCCCGCAGGCCGCCTGATCCTTCCCAAGCAAGCCCCGCACTGTCGGGGCTTGTTCTTTGCGGATATCATCGACCGGGTGGCGGTCCGCTGCGGACCTGCCAGCTCACCCCAATCCGTCCATCTGCCCGAGGTCCACTATGTTCTTCCAGGTCGTCTTTCTCGCCTTGCTGGCCCTGCTGCCCATGGTCAACCCGCCCACCACGGCCACCCTGCTGCTGGGATTGAGCAAGGGCATGTCCCGCGAGCACATCCGCCGTCAGATCAACATGGCCGCCCTCTATCTGTTCGCCACCCTGTGCGTCAGCTTCTTCATCGGGTCCTCCATCCTGGATCTGTTCGGGATCTCCATTCCCGGCCTGCGCCTGGCCGGTGGCCTCATCATCGCCTTCATCGGCTTTCGCATGCTGTTCCCCTCGCCAAACCAGTCTGCCGGGGTCGAGGCCAACCAGAATATCGCCTTCGTGCCCCTGACCATGCCCAGCATGTGCGGACCCGGCACCATGGCGCTGGTGATCAGCGGCGCGGCCCAGATCGCCGAGCTGCCGGCCGAGGCCGATCGCGTCGTCATCTATGCCGCCATGGTCACCGCCTTCGCCCTGATGAGCCTGATCAGCTGGGGTGTGCTCAAGCTGGCAGATCCCGTGTGCAAGATCCTGGGAGCCACCGGCATCGACGCCATGACCCGCATCATGGGTTTCCTGCTGGTGTGCATGGGTATGCAGTTCTGCATCAACGGCGTCAAGGAGGTGGCGCAGGATCCCGTCTTCCATGGTCAGGTGATGGAACAACCCGCTGCCGCCTTGCCGACCCATGCCGGATCTACCACCTTCGATCATCTCGCCGTGCCGCGCCAGCCCTGATTGAAAACGGTGTCATTTTTCGTGCAAATCCCTCCTGATCTTGCGCCTGATCATATTGCCTTCATCTTGATGGGGTAGTCTGGTTTTTGTACAGGCAGGGTTCAGAAGGTTGCCGCTAGCGTGGCATGTGCTGACCCCATCACTTGAGGAGATATGCAAATGGAAAAGATGCTGACCGAGATTGGAAGCTACAGCCTGTTTCATGAGTATCTGAACGTGGTCGGTGCCGCCAGCCCCGCGCTGACCCGGATCAAGACAGGATGGGAGTTCAAGCGAAAGGATCGCCTGCTCGCCCAGATAAGGGTGGATGACCACGGCCACGCCCGCTTCTTCATCGACGCCCGCGCCATTTCGGTCAACTGACCCGACCCCTTTCCCAGCCCCGGCGCCTGCCGGGGCTTTTTATTGCTTGCGCGTTCCAATAAAAACCCCGGCGCCGGGCCGGGGTTTACAAAGGTGTGTGACCTTACTGGGTGCCGCCCACGGTGAGCTGATCCAGCTTGAGGGTGGGCTGGCCGACACCGACCGGCACGCTCTGCCCCTCCTTGCCACAGACCCCGACTCCGCGATCCAGCGCGAGATCACGGCCCACCATGGAAACCTGGCTCATCGCCTCGGGGCCGTTGCCGATCAGGGTCGCCCCCTTGATGGGCGCGGTGATCTTGCCATCCTCGATGAGGTAGGCCTCGGAGGCGGAGAAGACGAACTTGCCGGAGGTGATGTCCACCTGGCCGCCACCGAAGTTGGGGGCGTAAATGCCCTTCTTCACCGAGGCGATGATCTCCGCCGGATCGTACTGACCCGCCAGCATGTAGGTGTTGGTCATGCGCGGCATCGGCAGGGCGGCGTAGGATTCGCGGCGGCCGTTGCCGGTGAGCGGCACCCCCATCAGGCGGGCGTTCTGCTTGTCCTGCAGGTAACCCTTGAGGATGCCGTTCTCGATCAGCACGTTGTAACCCCCCGGCGTCCCCTCGTCGTCGATGGAGACGGAGCCGCGCCGACCCGGCAGGGTGCCGTCATCGACGATGGTGCAGTGTTTGGAAGCCACCTGCTCGCCGATGCGCCCGGCAAAGGCGGAGGAGCCCTTGCGGTTGAAGTCCCCCTCCAGACCGTGACCCACCGCCTCGTGCAGCAGCACACCGGGCCAGCCGGCACCGAGCACCACCGGCATGGTGCCGGCCGGGGCGTCGATGGCCTCCAGGTTGACCAGGGCCTGGCGCACCGCTTCGCGCACATAGCCAAACGCCCGGCTCTCGAGCCCGTCCAGCTCGAGGAAATGGTCGTAACCGAAGCGGCCACCGCCCCCCGCGCTGCCGCGCTCACGGCGATCCCCCTTCTCGGCGATGACGGTCACCGAGAGGCGCACCAGGGGGCGCACGTCGGCGGCCAGGGTGCCATCGGTGGCGGCCACCAGGATCTCTTCATAGACCCCGCTGATGGAAGCCATCACCTGATTGATGGCGGGATCCAGACTTCTGGCGAACTTGTCCATCTGCTCCAGCAGGGCAATTTTCTGCTGCTTGTCGAGGGTCTGCAGGGGATCCAGCGCCGGGTAGAGCAGGTTTGCTTCGGTGCGAGCCCATGCTTTTACCTTGCCGTGAGCACCGGCGGCGGCGATGCCGCGAGCGGCAGTCACCGACTGTTGCAGCGCCAGCAGGCTCAGCTCGTCCGAGTAGGCGAAACCGGTCTTCTCGCCGCTGACGGCGCGCACCCCCACCCCCTGATCGATGTTGTAGCTGCCATCCTTGACGATGCCGTCCTCCAGCATCCAGGACTCGTGCCAGCTGCGCTGGAAATAGAGGTCGCCGAACTCCACCTGATGGCTCATCAGGCTGCCGAGCAGCTGTTGCAGCCGCCCTTCGTCGAGATCGTTCGGGGCCAACAGGGAGGCACTAACCTGGCTCAATAGACTCAAATCTTTCTCTCCACTCTCATGCGAGATGTCGTAACGGTTAAATCCACGGCCGCGGGCTCACAACAGGCGGGCGTGTTGCAGCACCGGCATGGTGCGTTTCAATTCATCGACCAGGGCCCCATCCAGCGGCGCCAGCACAGTGCCCTGCCCCGACGCCCGACAGGCCAGCACCCGGCCCCAGGGGTCGATCACCATGCTGTGGCCCCAGGTCTGGCGCCCCGTCTCGTGGGTGCCCCCCTGGTTGGCGGCCACCACGTAGCACTGGTTCTCGATGGCACGGGCCCGCAACAGGGGCTCCCAGTGCGCCTCGCCGGTGACGGCGGTAAAGGCGGCAGGCACCAGCAGCACCCGGGCACCGGCCCGGGCCAACTGGCGGTACAGCTCGGGAAAGCGCAGATCATAACAGATAGAGAGGCCGAGGGGACCAAAGGGGGAGTCCACCAGCACAGGCTGATCACCCGGGCTGAAGGTCTCCGACTCCCGGTAGCGGCCGTGATTGTCCGCCACGTCCACGTCGAACAGGTGGATCTTGTGGTAGTGCCCCTTGAGCTCGCCGTCGGGATCGAACACCAGGGTGCTGGTGTGGATGTGCTCGGCACCGGCGATGGCGGTGGGCATGGCCCCGGCCACCAGCCAGATGCCGTGGGATTTGGCCCAATCAGAGAGTTGCTGCTGGATTGGGCCATTTCCCAATGGCTCTGCCCCGTCCAGATACCCCTGCCGCTCGCCAAAGAGGGCGAAGTTTTCCGGCAGCAGCACCAGCAAGGGGCGCTCCCCGGGCAGACTCGCCAGCTCGGCGGCGATCCGCTCCCGGTTATCCTGCCAGGTACGACCCGATATCAACTGCATGGCGGCTAGCCACATGACGCGCTCCTTCTGTTGGGCGAGCCGATGGCACAAGGCCTCCTCGGCTCGCAGGGCAATATCCGCACTCTTCTGTTGGGCGAGCCGGTGACACAAGGCCTTCTCGGCTCGCGGGCAATATCTGCACTATGAGGGGTTTGGCGGCCGGGGGAAAGTCCCCCAGCCCGGCGCTGGCCCTCAGCGCTGACCCGAGCCCTGATGCTTGGGATTGAGCAGGAAGGGGGTGACCTCCTTGGCGGGCAGGCCGGGCGCCACCGCATCCACCGCCTCCTTCTGCTGCTGGTTGAGCTTGATGCGGGCGCGATCCCGCCCCGCCTCCACCAGCCTGGGGGCGTCCAGCGGGCCGGAGACCCGAAAATCGATACGGGTCACCACGTCCACCACGGGCTCCAGCAGCTTGGAGAGGGCCAGCACATAGAGCCCGGTGATGGGAGTCAGGGAGAAGGCCGCCACCACGGGCAGGGTGCCCCCCAG
Source organism: Aeromonas sp. s6 (assembly GCF_040907815.1). Taxonomy (NCBI): domain Bacteria; kingdom Pseudomonadati; phylum Pseudomonadota; class Gammaproteobacteria; order Aeromonadales; family Aeromonadaceae; genus Aeromonas; species Aeromonas sp. s6. The sequence continues at coordinate 31,764 of NZ_JBFOCN010000050.1, read as the reverse complement.
GTTCGGGGAGAAGCTCAGATCAAAGTCGAGCCGCCAGCGCACCAGATCCGCGATACCCTTGCCCCGCAGGTTGCCCGCGGCCCCCTTCATGTAGAAGTCGTTGTTCTCCACCACCCCCTGATGGACCTTGGCGGAGGCGGACATGGACTCGAAATAGAAGCCCTTGTCGAAGACGTCGCGAAAATCGAGGCGCAGCTTGCGCATCAGGGAGTCGAGGCTCAGCAGGGAGAGCAGTCGGGCCCCCTTGTCGTTGACCTCTCGCAGGGTCCCCCCCTCCAGCTGGTAGTCGGCGCTGCCCGCCAGGGTCGGCAGGCTCAGGCGGTAGGGCACGTCACGCCAGTTCAGATCCAGCGCCAGCTTGCCCGGGGCATCCCCGATGGGCGAGGTGTAGCCGAGCCGCTTGAGCAGCAGCTCGCTGTTGCGGGTCTCGAGGTTCACCCTGGCACGGGTCTGCATCTGGCTGCCACGGGCCAGCCACTCGGCGCTGCCGCGCAGGGTGCTGCCCGCCAGGCGCATCTCCAGCCCCTTGAGACTCATCTTGTCGGCCCCCGGGATCAGCTCCCCCTTCACCTCCCCCAGCGGCAACTCACCGAAGCGGCAATCCACGCAGCTGAAGGTGAGCCAGGGGATGGCATCCATGATGGCCTTGTCCTGTCTGGCATCGGGATCCGGGCTCAGATCCGAACTCTTGCCGGACCAGTAAATGCGGGCGAACTTGGCATCGATGGGCTGGCGATCGGAGACCGGCAGGCGCACCACCCCCATCACGTCCGGGCTGTCGATCATCACCTCGGTGGCCTGATTGACCGGCCCCAGGGTGAAGTGCACCGCCTTGAGGCTGGCACTGCCGATGTCGGCACGGGCCAGCTGGCCATCTACCCACCACTCCTGGGGCAAGAAAGCGGGACCCACCACCGCATTGTCACTCGGCGCCGTGCCAGCCGGCAGCCACTGCTTGAGACGTGCCAGCCAGCCGGCTACGTCCGCCTGCTGCTGGTTGATGGCGAGCAGCATGGGCTTGTCCTGCATCACCCGCGCCCCAGGCTGGCCGATATTGACCCGCACCCGGCTAAGATAGGGCACGCCGTCGCCGTACACCAGGCGGCTCTGCATGTCGATGTCCGCCCCCAGCACGGCGCGGATGTCGGCGCTGCCATCCCGCCCACGGGCCGTCACCTTGAGGGGCAGCCGGGTACCCGCCGCCTTGGTCAGGGGCACGGGCAGATCCAGCCCCATGCCCTGCAGGTTGGAGTCCAGCGCCAGCTGGAAGCTGAACGCCTTGTTCTCGGGCAGGGTCAGCCCCAGGGTACCCGACCAGTTGCTGCGCCCCTGGAGCATCTCGAGGGCCGGTATGTCCCGGCGCTGGCGGCGGCTGTCCCACTGCCCCTGGAACTTGAGGTCGGCCTGATAGCCGTGGGGCAGTTGCCGCCCCTGATAATCCAGGGTCAGCGGCTGGTTCCACAGGCTGGCCTTGAGGTTGTGAATGCGCGTCTGCTCGTTGTCATACTCGAGCGTCCCTGCGACCCCGTCGAGGGGCAGATCCAGGGAGGCGATCCTCACCTTGTTGTCCTTGAAGCTGGCTTCCCCGCTGGCCTTGACCTCCCCCTCGCCATCCAGCGGTATGTCGAGCTTCACCGTACCCTTCATGGGGCCGCGGATCTCCACCTCCCGCAGCGCCTGACCGACGGATCCCCCCAGCGGTGAGTCCTGCAAATAGTCGCTGATGGCCTTGCCCTCGCCCTCAACCTTGGCATCCACGTAGAGGTGGGCCCCCGGATAGAGGTCCGGGATCCAGGCGTGCACCGAGTCGGAGCTGGCCTTGCCGAGCTGGGTGGCGCGGCTGTTCATGTCGAGGCTGGCGTTCTGGAACAGCAGATCGATCTGCAGGTCGGTCAGCGGCTGCCAGCCCGGGAAAAACTCGTAGGTGGCCTGTTGCAGCGGCACCGCCACCTGGAAGACGCCCTTGCCGTTGTCGTAGGGGAAGTCACGGAATTCGCCGTACCAGAGCAGGTCGGCCCCCTTGGCCTTGCCCCCCTTGATGGCGCCGCTCAGGTAGCTCACCAGCCCCTCATCCATCACCGCCAGGGGGTAGTAGCGATCCGCATGGGCCGCGTTCTTGACGTCGATGCGCCCGGTCAGGGCGAGGAAGGGGTGCTCGAACAGCTCGAGGCGAAACCGGCTGGCGAGGCGCAGATCCGGGTTGTCCAGGGCAATGTCCTGGCCATAGAGCACCCAGCCTTGCGGCGCCCGCCACCAGTCGAGGGCCGCACTCAGGCTGTCCACCGGGATGGGTTCCTTGAAGTGGCGGGCCGGATCCACCTTGCCCTTGCCCAGGGTCAGGCGGGCACGCCCCCCGTTCGGGGTCAGCCAGAAGTCGCCGTCCAGCTTTTGCAGACCGGGCACATCGTGCCAGGCCCGGGTCCCGAAGCCGCGCAGTTGCCCCTGCAAAGAGAGCCCCTGCCAGTCCCCGTCGGCTTGCAGGACCAGCTCCTGCAACTGGCCCCTTGGCCGGGTGCGCTTGAGGGTCTCAGTCAGCTCGGGATAGAGGCCGGAGACCAGCTGGCTCAGGTTGGCAATCTGGTCGAGATCGATGGCGGGCACATAGCCCTGGATGCGCGAGCCGATGCGCTCGAGCTGCAGGCGGCTGTGCAGCCAGGTGGCGCCATCGAGCTTGAAGGTGACGTCGTGGCTGGCGAGCTGCCACGCCTCGCCGTCCCGGCGCAGCTGGATCTTGCCCCCCTGCAGGTCGAGGCGGTGCGGCTCCCCCTTGATCTCGTCTTTCCAGATCAGGTGGTTGTTGCCAAAGGCCAGCAGGGAGTTGCCGAGCCTGCCCTTCTCGAACTCGCTCCAGAGCTGGAAGTCGAGCTGGCCGCTCACCGGCGGCGCGCCGGCGTGGATCCTGGCCAGCATGGGGCTGATGTCCAGCTCTCTGGCCCCCAGATAGAGCTGGCCCTTGAGGCGGTCGAGCCGCACCTCGGGGGCATCCACATCGATGATGAGGTCCAGGGTGCTCTCCCCCACCCCGTTGATGAGATAGGCCTTGCCGACCCCCTGATGCCGCTTGCCGCGGTTCTGCCAGCGCAACTGGGCGATGTCGAGGGCGCGCACCTCCCCCAGTGCCGTGGTGAGGCTCAGGCGAGTGTCGTGAATGTCGAAGGTGGAGAGCTGGGTCAGCAGGAAGCGCAGCAGGGCCTCCTGCTGGTTCGCGCTCTTCCCGCTGACGGGGGTGGCGGGCTGGGTCATGTCCAGCGCGATGTTGCCGTCGCTCAGGATCAACTGGCCAAACACCGGTCTGAGTTCGTTGAGGGAGCGCCAGAAGTCGAGGTGGGCCCACACCTTGCCAAGGCGCAGGGAGAAACGCCCCGAATCGGGGGCGATGGCCAGTCCTTCCAGCCCGATTGCCGGACCGCGGGGAGTCCACTCCAGCCCGACGTGATCCACGCTCACCTCGAGCTGACTCTCCCCGAGCAGGGTCCCTATCACGGCCGCCCGGTGCTGGTTGAGCAAGGGGCCGCCCAGTCGTACCACGCTGACCAGAACGGCCAGCAGCACGAAGAAGACTCCGAGGGCCAACCAGCCCCGACTCAGCCAGCGATAGACCAATTACATCATCACCACATCGAACTGTTCCTGCCCACAGAGCGGCTCGGAGACCACCCTGACCTGCTTGCCGATGAAGACTTCAAGCTCCGCCAGACTGTGGGACTCCTCCCCCCGCAGGTAATCGGCCACCGAGGGGGCCGCATAGACGGTGAACTGATCCGCGTCGTAGGCGCGGTTGACCCGGATGATCTCCCGCAGGATCTCGAAGCAGACCGACTCCACCGTCTTGACCCGGCCGCGCCCCTTGCACTCGGGGCACTCGGCGCAGAGCACGTGCTCCAGGCTCTCCCGGGTGCGCTTGCGGGTCATCTCCACCAGCCCGAGCTGGGAGAAACCGTTGACGTTGGTCTTGGCCCTGTCCTTGGCCAGCGCCAGCTCCAGGCTGTGCAGCACCCGGCGACGGTGATCCTCGGACTGCATGTCGATGAAGTCGATGATGATGATGCCGCCGAGGTTGCGCAGCCGCAGGTGACGGGCGATGGCGGCAGTGGCCTCGACGTTGGTGTTGAAGATGGTCTCTTCCAGATTGCGATGGCCGACGAAGGCCCCGGTGTTGATGTCCACCGTGGTCATGGCTTCGGTCTGGTCGATGATGAGGTAGCCGCCGGATTTCAGCTCCACCTTGCGCTCCAGGGCCCGCTGGATCTCGTTCTCCACGTCGTAGAGATCGAAGATCGGCGACTCGCCGGTGTAGTACTCCAGCTTGTTGGCCAGCTCGGGCACGTACTCCTCGGTGAAGCGCTTGAGCTGATCGAAGCTCTGGCGCGAGTCGACCCGGATCTTGTCGAGCTCAGCACCGACGAAGTCACGCACCACCCTGAACGCCAGGCTGGGATCCTCGTAGAGGATCTTGCAGGGGGGATACTTCTGCTTGCGCTCGAGGATCTTGCGCCACAGGCGCTTCAAGAAGGCGGCGTCCTGCTCCAGCTCCTGCTCCCCCACCCCTTCGGCGGCGGTGCGGATGATGTAGCCGCCCAGTTCGTCCACATAGCCGGCCACGGTGCGCTTGAGGCGCTCGCGCTCCGCCTCGGATTCGATGCGCTGGGAGACCCCCACGTGGGCACTGCCCGGCATGAAGACCAGATAACGGGATGGCAGGGTGATGTCGGTGGTGAGGCGAGCCCCCTTGGTACCGAGCGGGTCTTTGACCACCTGTACCATGATGTCCTGCCCCTGGCGCACCAGTTCGGCGATGTTGCCGGCCTGGAACTGCTCCTTCTCCTTGATCGCCACGCACTCGGTATGGGGGACGATGTCGGAGGCGTGCAGGAAGGCGGCCTTGTCCATGCCGATGTCGACGAAGGCGGCCTGCATGCCGGGCAGCACGCGGCTGATCTTGCCCTTGTAGATGTTGCCCACGATGCCGCGCTTGGCCTGACGCTCCACATGCACTTCCTGCAGCAGACCGTTCTCGACCAGGGCGACCCGGGTTTCGGAGGGGGTGACGTTTACCAGCAGTTCTACCGACATAAGTTACCTTGCCTTTCTAGTTTTGAATTCTGGCACGACGAACAACGGGTAACTCAGCAGCGCACTGCTGACGAGAGGATTACCGGGTCTGCTCGAGGTGCTGCTTGATCAACAGGTCCGTCTCCAGCAGGGGCAGGCCGACCACGGCACTGTAGCTCCCCTCGAGGCGACTGACGAATTTGCCGGCAATGCCCTGGATAGCATAAGCGCCCGCCTTGTCGCACGGCTCGCCGGTGCGCCAGTAGGCTTCGATCTCGGCCTCGTCCAGCTTGCGAAACGCCACGTTGGTGGTGACCAGTCGCACATCGCACCGCTCCGGGGTGGCCAGGGCCACCGCCGTCATCACCTGGTGTACCCGCCCGGAGAGGGCTTCCAGCATGTCCTTGGCGTCCAGCAGGTCGGAGGGTTTCTCCAGCACCCGCTCCCCCAGCACCACTATGGTATCGGCCCCCAGCACCGGCAGCGCCGTGGGCGCCGCGGCCACACCGGCCATGGCCTTGTCGCGGGCCAGCCGGCAGACGTAATCCTGGGGCTTCTCACCGTCGTTGCGCAGCTCCGGCACATCCAGCTTGAGGACCTCGAAACGGTAGCCCAGGCGGGTCAGAAGCTCGTGCCGGCGGGGGGAGCCCGAGGCGAGATAGAGTTGCAGTTCGTTGTGCTTGTTCATACTTCACTCAATGAGACGATGCGCAGTTACAATGCGTTGTTTTTATTCACATTCACTTGATATTGAAGCGACGCCGCACCTTGCGCAAGACCATAAAAATCCAGGGCCATATTAACATCGTCGTCAACGTCGACCAAAAGTAGGCGAAGTTGAGGCTGGCCCGGCTGAACAGATGCTCCGCCCAGAACACGGTGATCTTCCCCACCAGGGAGAGCAGACCGATGATCAGCGCCTGCTGCCAGAGGGAGAAGTTGCGGATCTTCTGGAACTGGAAGGCCGCCAGGTAGGTGGTGATGGCCATGGCCATGGCCCGCACGCCGAGGGTGCTGCCGAGCAGCACGTCCAGCAGCAGGCCCGCCACCCAGGCGGTGCCGACGTTGGTCCGGTGCGGCAGCGCCAGCGCCCAGTAGATGAGCACCATGGCGAGCCAGTCCGGACGGAAGGGTTCGAATTGAAAGGGAAGCGGCAGGATGGAGAGGCACAGGGCCAGCAGGATCGAACACCAGATCCAGATCCTGCCGCTGGCGGGTTGCAGCATCAGCGCGTCGCCCCCGCCGCCGAGGTTGCCGTGGCCGCCGAGGCGCTCGCCGCAGGCTCAAGGGCATCCTTGTCGTGTACTTCCGGTTTCTTGTCGGTCCACAGCAGCAGCAGGTAGCGCAGACGGTCCAGCGCCACCAGCGGCTTGGCCTCGATCTGGGCGAAGGGCTTGCCCTCCACGTAGTCGGAGCGGGTCACGGTCGCCACCGGATAACCTTCCGGGAAGCGGCCGCCCAGGCCCGAGGTGACCAGCAGATCGCCGACCTGGACGTCGGTGTTGCGGGGCAGGTTGCGCAGCTCCAGCTTGTCCAGCTCGCCGCTGCCGGAGGCGATGGCGCGCAAGTCGTTGCGCAGCACCCGCACCGGGATACCGTGGCTGGAGTCGGTGATGAGCAGGACGCGACTGGTGGTGGAGCCCACGTGGAGCACCTGACCGACCACCCCCTGATCGTTGATCACCGGCTGGCCGTTGTAGACGCCATCCAGCGCCCCCTTGTTGATCAGCACCTGATGGCTGAAGGGGTCGGAATCCACCGACAGCAGCTCGGCCACCATCTTGCGGGACTCCTTGTGTACCGGCGACCCCAGCAGCTCGCGCAGACGCTGGTTCTCGTGCTCCAGCTGATCCATCTTGAGCAGGCGCGAGCGCAGGGTGAACAGTTGCTGCTCCTGCTGCTTGGTCTGCTCGATGAGATCGGCGCGGGTCTGCACCTGGGTCGACATGGTGTCGAGCAGGGTGCCGGGGGCGTTGGCGATGTATTGCAGCGGGCTCACCAGGGAGCTCAGATAAACGCGGACATGGCTGAACACACCGAAGCGGGAATCCGCGACGATGGCAGCGACGGAGATGATGACGGCGAGAAACAACCGTAACTGAAGCGAAGGGCCTCTACCGAAGATGGGTTTCATGAGTCGTCAAAAAAGAGCCGGCGCTCGGCCGGCTTTGGGTCTTATTCGTAGTGGAACAGATCGCCACCGTGCATATCGATCAGCTCCAGCGCCTTGCCACCGCCACGGGCGACACAGGTGAGGGGATCTTCAGCCACGACGACCGGGATGCCGGTCTCTTCCATCAGCAGACGGTCGATGTCCTTGAGCAGGGCACCACCACCGGTCAGCACCATGCCGCGCTCGGAGATGTCGGACGCCAGCTCGGGCGGGGATTGCTCCAGGGCCACCATGACGGCGGAGACGATGCCGGAGAGCGGCTCTTGCAGCGCTTCCAGGATCTCGTTGGAGTTCAGGGTGAAGCTGCGGGGCACACCCTCGGCCAGGTTGCGACCGCGCACTTCGATCTCGCGCACCTCTTCGCCCGGATAGGCGGAGCCGATCTCGTGCTTGATGCGCTCGGCGGTGGCTTCCCCGATCAAGCTGCCGTAGTTGCGACGGACGTAGCTGATGATGGCTTCGTCGAACTTGTCGCCACCGATACGGACGGACTGGGAGTAGACCACGCCGTTCAGGGAGATGATGGCCACTTCGGTGGTACCGCCACCGATGTCCACCACCATGGAACCGGTCGCTTCGGAGACCGGCAGGCCGGCACCGATGGCGGCAGCCATGGGTTCATCGATCAGGTAAACCTCGCGGGCGCCGGCGCCCAGAGCGGATTCCTTGATGGCGCGACGTTCCACCTGGGTGGAGCCGCAGGGTACGCACACCAGCACGCGCGGGCTGGGGCGGAAATAGTTGTTGTCGTGAACCTGCTTGATGAAGTGCTGCAGCATCTTCTCGGTCACGTAGAAGTCGGCGATCACGCCGTCTTTCATCGGGCGAATGGCGGAGATGTTACCAGGGGTACGACCCAGCATCTGCTTGGCGGCATGACCGACAGCAGCGACCGATTTGGCGTTCCCGCGCTCTTGGCGAATGGCGACAACTGAGGGTTCGTTAAGGACGATCCCTTGATCTTTTACATAGATCAGGGTGTTGGCAGTTCCCAAGTCGATCGACAGATCGTTGGAAAAGACGCCTCTGAGCTTTTTGAACATGGCTACGGGAAATCCTAAGAATTTGGAGGTGCAGAAAACCGGCTAACTTTACCAATGCCCACCCCAATGGGCAAGCGCTCAAACTGTCGCCAATCAATCAGGCGCGACAAAAATGCGAGTCATCACTCACCCGCTCAGGCCGACAAACACTACGAAACAAGGAGATAAGACGCCGCTGTACAGCAATGCGTCTATCTCCCCGTGTCAGCCCGGGTGTCAGGGCATCACTTCGCGGCGATAAATAATTCTGTCATTACCCCGATCCCGGCCAAAAATGGCCTCTCCCAGCAGGTGATCCGCCGTGGCCGGATCCGCCAACCAGACGGGTTGGGATGGCTGTTGCTCCAGCACGATCCGATAGGGAATGCGCACCGCCTGATTGGGCGGCGCGAAGTGGAACCGGGTCTCGCCTGCGTCGAAACCGACCTGAGTACCGCCCGGAGCCACATTGCCGAGACCAAGGCGAATGCGGGTACCGTCTTTGAGGATCAGATCCCCCGTCGCGGAGTCATAGCGTTGCTCCGCATCGGTAAAGACGATACCACCTCCCGCCAGGGAGATCTGGGTACAGATATCTTGCGAATTGGCTCGCCTATCTTGCGAATTGGCTCGCCACAGGCCCCCTTCGAAATATTGCACCTGCAGGGGCAGCGCCAGCGGGGCGCTATCGACCCCCTGACGGGTGCTGGCGAGCAGCCGGCCGTAGTAGGCGATCATGGTATCGTCCGATCCCTTCGGAATGGAGAGCTGTTTGGCGGTGCAGTTCACCCCGCTCTGGCAAGTGCCGCTGACGGACGGATTCATGTTCCGTCCGCTGAGGAAGCTGGTCTCAGGAGTCTCACCGTCCGTTACTCTGAGCCCTAGTCGCAGGAGCGGCAAGGGCTCTTCCGGTGCGGTCAGGCTAGGGGTCAGTTCGCGCAGCCGCATAAAGCGGGTTTGACCTGACTGCTTGCCTGTTCCTTCGGTCCAGCTGGCGGCCAGCGGCGCCAGCCGATTGGATCTGTCCACCCCGTCCTGATTGTTGGCGGCCACCAGGGTGAGGGCCCCCCTGGCAAAGGCATCACGGTAGTTCCTCGTGACACTCCCTTCCTTGTTGCGCGCCTCCACCACCGTCTGTACCCCGAATGGCTGGCTCATATAGCTGAAACCACCGCAGGCCGGGGTGACGGTGCCGCTCGTCATGTTGAAGTCCCAGGGTACGAAGCGCCCCAGCGGCACGCTGGTGGCGGGAGGGATGGTGTAACCGAAATAGCCCGTTGATACTGTGCTTCCCTCTGGCGACGTTGCCACCGGTGGCGTCGCCTTGATCCTGAAGACCCCGACCTCGTTGAGACTGAGGGCGGGGGTATTGAGGCCGGCACTGGCTGCAACGTGGCTGTACTTGGTCGGAGTGACCTGGGCGGCCACGCCCCCCTGAGGGGCCACCAGCTCGCTGGTCAGGGCGATGTCGGACAACACGAAGTTGGGGGTGGTGCTATTGCCGGTGCAGATATCCTCATCGGTGTCGCTCTGCCACGCCATGGCCCGGATATTGAGCGAGAAGCTGTCTCCCGTCCTCTTGAACACAGGGCAGGTGATATCCCCTGCCGCACAGGTCCCCTGGGTGGGCGTGATGCAGAGCCCCACCGGGCGGCTCACGAACAGATCCGACCCCGTCATCACCAGCCCTGCGGTATCCCCGCTGCCATCGTGGCGGGCATTGAGTCGCATCTGGCCCGCATCCGGATAGCGAACACTCTTCAACGTCGCCTTGCCTTGACCATCGAAGGTCAAATTGAGGGTTGTCGCCGCTGGCGAGACTACATTGGCGGCATAAGTCGAAATCGTCTTGCCATCTATCGCCATCTGACTCCCGGCAGAATTGTCATTCGGGGTGACATACGTTCCCCAGAAGCCGACCGAACGCTCACCGGTAAAACCGGGGACACACTGCTGGGTCGCATTGTCCTTTTTGACGGCACTGATCACTACATCTTGGGGCCTGTTGGCCAGGGTATCCGGCACATTGAACAGGAAGCCGCTGTCGGCAAAGCTCAAGGTACAGGCGGCGGCGCTCAGGGCGCCGCTGCCCGCCCGGCAAAGCGTCTCGCTAAGCGGCTTGGTGGAGGGAATAGAACCACTCACCCCCACCTTCATGACACTCGCCAGATTGTTGCGCAGCTGCAATTTGGCGGTGCCGTTGCTGAAGGTCACGGTAGCGGTGTTGCCGTTGTAGCTCACCTGGCTGTCGGCTATCCAGCCGTTGCTGCCATTCTTCAGGGGGGTCAGGATGGCGCTCACCTGGTCCGTGAACAGCTGGCTGCAACTGGCGTTGGCGCAGGCCCGGATGGTGAGGGTCTCGGGGTTGCAGGTCAGGGCCTGACCGGAGTGATCGAACTCGAAGTGATCGATCGCCGCGGTGACGGGGGGGGACATCTTGTCATTGATGGCGGTGGTGCCAGACATAAACAGGGAGCGACTGGTCGTTCTACCGTTGATAACGCTCGCGTTATTCATGTTCAATGCCTGATCGGCATATACCAGGCCGTTGACCAGGCTTTCACCATTCAAATTGACATTCTGGTATCCAAACAGCAGCACAGATCCCGTCTTGGCTGCGTTGAGACGCCCGCCATTAAACTCCACCGCGTTGACGAAGATACGTACATTGCCCCGGGTTTCAATCTCCCCGCCCTGATTGACGACGAGTCTGTCTATCCAATAATCCCCGGCGGGCAGCACCACTTTTGCTCCCCCCAAAGCGAGAGACTGGATTCTGTACTCTTGACGGGTGCTGGAGAAGGTCAGGGTGCAGGCACTGTAGAGGCTGATAGTCCCGAACTGGTATTGGCTGGCGCTACCCAGGGTTAGCTGTTGTCCCGCGCTGCAGTACCCCAGGCTGCCATCGTTGCCGGAACTGCTCAGAAAGCGGTTGCCACCCGAGGTAGACAGACCGCGGATGGAGCGGCCCGTGATGGAGCAGAGCCGGCGCGATCCACTGGCGTTGTCACAGCCATCCAATGGCATTCCAGATCCCTGATTCGAGTCACAGAAATTCAATGCGGCACCTGCCGTGCCCGTTATTTTCGCCTGGTTGTTCTGGGTCAGCATGGCGTTATCCTGGCCGGTACAGACCGCGTTGTTATTGCCGCGATGGCCCTGAACCACAGCCGGGAAATAGGTGTCACTGTCAACGGTTTCGAATCCATGAACCATGCCAGAGAGCATTGTTAAGACCAGCAACCAGAATCTCATGGATTCACTCCATCGAAAGCTTCCGCCACCAGGGTGCGGCTGACGGCAAAGTCCGGGTTGGGGCCACTGTTGGCCCCGGGTTCACCACAGCGCCCTTCGCTGCTGAAGCGATAACCAGTCTGGGTCACGCCGGCCACGCTCACCGGCAGCTTGGTGCAGCTGACACTGGCCTTGCAGCCCGCCAGCCCAGCCTCGGTGAAAGTGAATGTCAGGGGGCCGCAGGCTTGCCCCTGCCACTGGCCGCTCGGGTAGAGCCGGTACAGGGCAATCTCCAACCCGCTCTGGGCCGCCATCAGGGCACGCACCCCGCGCACCTCCACCGTGTGCTTCTCGCTGCTGTCCACTAGGAAACGCCCCATGGCCGCCGCCAGCAGGGCCATGATGACGATGACGAAGAGCGCGATCAGGATGGCGCTGCCCCGCTGGGACCTCACCATGGAGGGAGTGTCAGGGCACATTGAGGGTCTCCAGCTTGTGGTGGAAGACGACGTGCTCGTCGCGCTGCTCAAACACTAGCCGCAGCCCCACCTCGCTCGAGCTGAAGGCGGCAGGATCCCGATAGAAATAGGATTCGGAGGGTCGAATATGTTCTGCCATCAGGGCGTGTGTTGATTCACGGTATCGCATCAAAGTACCCTGAGTGTCGATACAATAACGCACCTGCTGATTAGCAAAATAAATGCGTTTGGCGGGGGACTCCCTATCAAACGCCGCATCTACGGTCACAGTTCCGATCTTAGTTGTTGGCTCGAAGGAGCCATCCCCCACCACATTGGCCACACACTTGCCATGAATGCATCCCGCTTCTAGGCCACCCTCTCCTGTAATGGGATACACGACAGCCCGATAGCCATCAGTAGGAAGCTCGCCGGCGGATGAAGCCACCATAGTCAGCTCGAAATTACCTGCTACGGATTTATTGAGGCTCAGATAACGACTGGCGGTGGCGATGGGCCAGAAGCGCAGGCAGGTCCCCTGATCCGCCCCCTTGCCCGCCTCATCCTCGATGCGCACCGAACCGGGGACCGCATCGCGCAGCTCGCGGTTGAGCCGCTCCAGGGCGAAACGGGCATCGCTCATCAGTTGCTCGCGGCGGCTGGCATCTCCGTAGATCTGGGTACCGATGCCGATAAACTGGCTGGAAAATGTCGCCATCACCCCGAGCAGCAGGATCACCATCACCAGCTCCACCAAGGTGAAGCCCCCCTCACGCCCGGGTCGGACGCGGTCACGGGCGAGTCTGGCACATGGGTGTTCCCACGCGACATCACGGGAATGTGGCTTGCCCATCAGTAGTTCCCCCGATAGAGGCCGAAGACCAGCTCGCTCCCGTCCGGCAGGCGCACGGTCAGGGTGATGCGCTTGCCGATGGACTCAGCCCCCTCCCCCGCGCTGCCAAAGAGGGTATCCGGCACCACCGCGATCTTCACCTGGTAGCGTCGATACTCCTCCTCGCTGCTCGCGGCCGAGGCCTGAGTAAAGTAGCTGGCGTCCACCCAGCGGCCTGCCGTGTCGAAATCGTCCACGTCGTTGAACCCGTAGGGGCGGGTCTCGCCACCATCGGGGCCATAGTCGGCGCTCGCCGTGCAGGGGGGATAGGTAAAGGCGGGCACACCGGCCGTCTCGCCACAGCGAAAACGGCCGCCGTTGTGATCGGAATGCTCGTCGAAAGACTTCTCCAGCATCTCGCCGAGAATGCGCTGGGCGAGCTGGGCGGCGCGTACCTGCTGCACCGGATCCACCGCCTGGGGTGCCTGATTGATGAGAAGCCCCAGGACGCCGGTCAGGGCGATGGCCAGCAGCACAATACCGACCACGAACTCGATCAGGGTGAAGCCGCACCGGGCCTTAAGGGAGGGCATGGATATAACCTTCCGGCTCGATGCGCAGCCGGGCGCTCTCCTGCCCGCTGCTCACCGCCAGATTGCAGCCATTGACGCAGGTTGAGGGTGAAAGCGGACGGCCGCTGCGCTTGTCGAAAGAAAAGCTCCCTTGAGGCAGGGAGAGGCCGCCGGAGGCGGTGATGACTCGCCCCCGGCTCTGCTCGTCCGCACTCCAGCCGGAGATGGGCTTGGGGGTACAGCTGCCAAGCAGGGTCAGATGACCGAAGCGGCTCGGCTCCACCACCAGCTGGGTGCAGCGCGCGTCCCCTTCCTGCATGTTCATGGTCTGCACCAGCCGCAGCCGGGCCACCAGCTCGTCACGCAGGGTATGGGTTTCAAAGCCGCCTTTGCCCAGCCATTTAGGCACGGCAAAGGCGGCCAGAATCCCGAGCAACAGGATTACGATAACCAGTTCTATCAGGGTGAAGCCCTTGTTTCTCGGCATTTGCTTGCTCATTGAATAATGAAAAAGCGAGGCCGAAGCCTCGCTTGTCAACACGTATTACTTACAGTTTTGCAACTCGGTTTTGAAAGGAACAGTATCACTGGTTGCGGCTGTGTATTTTACGGTACAAGTATTGCCACTGGTATTAGCAGGGGCAAAAGTTGACTCGAGAGCAGTTGCGCCAGAAGCTGCAACCCAGCCGTCCAGGGTTACAGCAGCGGAAATGGTATCAGCGGTCGGGTAGCCATAGATAACCTTGACACCGGTCATTCCATTCAAGTCAGTACCACCTGCCGCAGATGCCTTTTCCTGCCCATTCAGAGCTGCCTTGCTATAGACCAGATTGGCAGCGCTGGACAACGCTGCCTGCACGCCCTGCGCGGCAGACTTCTTGGCATCATCCTGCAGATTCAGGAACTTGGGCGCGGCGGTGACCGCCAGAATGCCCAGGATGATGATCACGATCACCAGTTCGATCAGGGTAAAACCCGCTTGCTTCTTCATTACGTTTTCCTCTGTTTATCAATTGATATTGGTAGTCACCTGGCCGGAGGCCGGGCGGTAACTGAAACTCATGAACTCATCCGTGCTCCCTTGCGGGTCCTGATAGCGCCCATCACTTCCCTTGCTCAGGCTGTTGACCAGATAGTAACGGCAGACCGAATCCAGTCCATTGTTGCTCACCGTGGCATAGAACTTCAGGTCATTGCCGCTACCGCGCACCTCGTCAAAACGGGCAGTAGCCTTGGGAGGATTCTGCAACAACCCCTCCCAAATATTGAGGCAGCGGGCCGCCGTCAGGCTGGCCGGATCCACATCGGGCGTGCCGCTTGCTGCCGTGTCCATGGGATACCCGGGAGAGAGCTCGCCATTGCTGACCTGACTGTCGGTCGGCGTGGTCAGATAGAAACGCGAGCCGTCATAGAGCACTGTGTTGAGTCCATCCTGCCTGGCACGCCCTTCGGCCTCCCACTGGGCCCGCACCAGGGACACTCCGGTGGCGAAACCGCCAGACACCCCTTCCACGCTCGCCTTCTTCGCCTCGTCGGTCACATCGAGAAAACGGGGCAAGGCGGTGACGGCCAGGATCCCCAGGATCACGATGACGATCACCAGCTCAATCAGGGAAAAACCGGCCATCTGACCGGGCCCCTGGCCGGGTATCACTCTCTTTGTTGCCATGCTGCCTCCGTAATGTTCCGCATTATTTCATGCAGATAGAAAAAAATCATGTCGCCGAGACGCTAGAACGATACTGTTCAAGATTTGTTCAGCAAACTGCCGTCGGCGAAGCGATAGATCAACCAGTTAGCCTCCCAACCAAATTCGCATCCCCCCCCATCCGGGCTAGCCAGCACCTGCAGGGTGGGCATCGACAGCGCCTCCTGGCCGAGCAAGGCCGACCAGAGCCCGCGGCAGTTCTCGGACGGTGACTGTAGCGGCAACACCGCCAGCGGCCAGCCTCGCCCATCGAACTGCCAGGCCCGCCCCTCTGCATGGAGCACGGCGGGGCGCCGCTCATCGAGCCAGCGCCCGTGCAGCCGCTGGACCCGCTCGGCAAACTGCTCCCCCAGCAGGGTCAGGCTGACCGCCAGCGCCTCTTCCCTGTGGCTGCGATAGCTCAGGGCCAGGGTGGCAAGGATGACCAGCAGCAGGATGCAGGCGATCAACCGCCTGTAGCCTCCCAGCCAGCGCTCATCCTGCTCGGACTGTCTGCTCATCGCATCACTTGCCCCGCACGGCCCGCATCATCTCCCCGCCATTGGGAGAGTGAAGATGCTGGTTGCACAGATAACTCACGACTGACCCCGCACCGCTCGCATCATGTCCCACATGGGAGTGAAGATACCCAGCGCCAGCACCAGTACCATGACCGCCACTATGCCGATGAGGATGGGTTCGATGCGGGCGGTGAGGCTCTTGAGGTCATAATCCACCTCACGCTCGTAATACTCGGCCGCTTCGTGCAGCAGCTCGTCCACCTGGCCGGTCTCCTCCCCCACCGCGATCATCTGCATTACCAGAGGGGTGAAGAGGCCGCTGGCGCCGGCGGTGCGCAGCAGGCTCTCGCCGCGCTCGATGCCGCCCCGCATGTCGCGGATCTGTCCCGCCATCCAGGCGTTGTCCACCGCGTCGGCCACCAGGGTCAGCGCCGTGTTGAGCGGCACCCCGGCCTTGAGCATCATGGAGAAGCTGCGGGCAAAACGGGCAAGCAGGGAGCGCTCTATGATGGAGCCGACGATGGGCAGCCGCAGCTGCCATCTGTGCCAGGCCAGCCTGCCTTTGGTGGTGGCGACCCAGCGTCGCCAGCCGACGACGGCGCCCACCAGGATGGCGAGCAGCAGCCACCAGTAGTGAACGAAGAAGTGGGAGGTGGCCAGCAGGATCCGGGTCGCCAGCGGCAGCTCCACCCCGAACTTGGCAAACATCCCGGCAAAGACGGGGATCACCATGATGTTGAGGATCACCATGGCGACGGCGATGGCAATCAGCACGAAGGTGGGGTAGCGCATGGCGGTCTTGATCCGCTTGCGGGTCTCCAGCTCCAGATCGAAATAGTTGGCGAGCTGCAGGAAGGCCTCCTCCAGCTGACCCGTGTTCTCCCCCACGTGGATGATGGCCACGAAGAGGCTGCTGAACACCTTCGGGTGCGACTGCATCGCGCTCGACAGCGGCCGGCCGTTGGCCAGATCCTCCCCCAGAGCGTGAAGCGCCCGCTTGAGGGGCTTGCTGTGGGCGCTCTCCTCCAGCCCCGCGATGGCGCGCAGGATAGGGATGCCTGCACGGGTCAGGGCATACATCTGGCGGCTGAAGACCACCAGCTCCTCCAGCTTGACGCTCCCTTCCAGCAGCAGCGACCAGTCGATGCTGGCAGACCTGGCCTTGCCGGCCTTCAGCTCGGTGGGCATCACCCCGCGGCGCATCAGCTGCTCGGCGGCGGCCTGCTCGCTGACCGCTTCCACCACGCCGCTGACGGCCTGGCCCTGGCTGTCACGCCCCTTGTAGGCAAAACGGTTCATGGGCGACCCCGGCAGAGTAATTCAGTACGATCCAGATGCCTCATGCGTTACCCCAGGTCCTCGGCCAGCCGAAGCACCTCGTCCACCGAGGTGATCCCCTCGCGGGCATAGTCGAGCGCCGTCAGGGCCAGGGGACGGTAGTGCTCGTGCGCCCGTGCCGCCCGGGCAAACCCCTCGGCATCGTTGCGGCGCAGGGCATCCATCATGGGTTGATCCAGCTCCAGCAGCTCGTACACCCCGATCCGGCCCGCATAGCCGGTGAAGTTGCAGCTCTGGCAGCCTCGTCCCTTGCGATAGCGATGCTGCCCCGGCGCTTCACCGGAGAGCACCGAGAGCCAGGTGGGCTGCCCCTCGTCCGGCGCCGTCTCGCAGGCGCAGTGTTCACACACCCGCCGCACCAGGCGCTGGGCCACCACGGCCCGCAGGGCGCTCGCCACCAGATAGCCGGGCGCCCCCATGTCGATGAGACGCAGGGCGCTGGTCACGGCGTCGTTGGTGTGCAAGGTGGTCAGCACCAGGTGGCCCGTGATGGCGCCGCGCAGGCCGATCTCCACCGTCTCGTTGTCCCGCATCTCCCCCACCAGCAGGATGTCCGGATCCTGGCGCAGGGTGGAGCGCAGCACCTGGGAGAAGGTGAGCCCTATCTTGGGATTGACCTGCACCTGGCTGATGCGGGGCAGACGGTACTCCACCGGGTCTTCCACCGTGATGATCTTGTGGCTGGCCTGGTTGAGCTCGGAGAGGGCGCCGTAGAGCGTCGTGGTCTTGCCGCTACCGGTCGGCCCCGTCACCAGGATCATGCCGTGAGGGCGTTTGAGCTGACGACGGAAGCGGGTCAGGATGGCGGGGGGCATCCCGGTCTCGGCGAGCGACAAGATGCCGGAGGATTGATCCAGCAGCCGCATCACCACGGACTCGCCATACTGCACCGGCATGGTGGACATCCGCACATCCACATCGCGGCCGCGCACCTTCATATTGAAGCGGCCATCCTGGGGCAGACGCTTCTCCGAGATGTCGAGCCCGGCCACCAGCTTGAGGCGCAGCACCAGCGCCTGGGCGATGCGCACCTCGCTCAGGATGTTTTCGTGCAGCACGCCGTCGATACGCTGGCGAATGCGCAGCACCTTCTCGTCCGGTTCGATATGGATGTCGGAGGCACCCACCTGTACCGCGTCCTCGAACAGGGAGCGCAGCAGCTTGGCCACCGTCGCCTCCCCCTCGTCGGTTGCGGCATTGAGGCTGCCGGCCCCCAGCTCGAAGCCGGTCTCCTGGTGCTCTTCGTGCAGTTGCACCGCGAAGTTCTCTATCTCACGGGTGCGGCGATAGAGGCGATCGAAATACTCCAGCAGCTGGCCTTCACGGGCCACCGCCAGCACCAGCTCCCGCGGGCTGAGCAGGGCAGCGATGGCGTCGAGGGCGCTCAGATCCGCCGGATCCGACATCACCACTGTGACCTTGTCGTCGCTCAGGTTGACGGCCAGCGCCCGGTAGCGGCGCGCCTGCACCTCGGGCAACAGGGTCACGGCCGAGACGTCGATGGTGAGGTTGTTGAGATCGAAGAAGGGCACATCCAGCTGACGGGCGAGGAAGGTCAGCAGTTGCACCTCGCTGATGAAGCCGAGATCGATGAGGGTGGTCCCCAGCTTGCGGCCGGTCTGGCGCTGCTGCTGCAGGGCGAGCTGCAGCTGATCATCCGAGATGATCTGTTCCTGTACCAGCAAGTCGCCTAGGCGCATTTTCAGTCTGGGTTGTGCCATTGTTGCTCCGATCTCTGTTGCTTCACGCCCGCTGCCTGGTCCGATGGCATGGGCTCATCGAACTGCCGCTTTAATCAATGGGTCAGTTGGCCAATTCGTTGTTCAAGCCATTGGGTGGAGGCCTCCCCCAGATTGCCGTGCAACTGGGCATTGCGATAGGCATCCAGTGCCCGCTGACGGTGTCCCTGACCATCCTCCGCCACCCCCAGTCCTAGCCACCATCGCCCCTGATCCGGCTGCTGGCGCAGCAGCCTGACGTACATCTCGGACGCCTGGACAGGCTGCCCCAGCTCCTGGGCAAGACCGGCCCAGGTGGCGTAATAATCCAGATTGCTGGCAATATCGGGCTGATAGCCGGTGAGCCAGTCCAGCGCCTTCTGCCGATCCCCGCCGCTGATGGCCACACGGGCCAGCAGCAGACGCAGGTCCGCCTGCGCGGGATCCAGCCTCAGCCCCTCTTCCAGCACCTGGGCGGCCTCGGTCAGCCGTCCGGCGCCATAGAGCAGGCCCGCCAGCTGTTCCCGCGCCCCCTGGTTGTGGGGATCGTGGGCCAGCACTTCGTAGTAGCCATCCTGCGCCTCCTGCATCCGTCCCTTGGCCATGGCCGTGGTCGCCTTGCGCTCGGCCAGGGTGGCCAGCTCGGCGTCGGAGAGTTCCACCGTCTCGATCTTCAGGATCCCGGGTTTGCGCGGCGCGGCGGGTGCAGGCGCCTCTTCGGCGCCCTGCTCAGCAGCCAGCTCGGCATAGAGGTCCGGCTGCAGCTCCTCGTCGCTCGGGATCGTCTCGTCCCCCAGCGCTTCCTGCGGATTGCCCTCATCGGCGAGCACGGCCTCATCGGCCGGCGCCTGCTCGGCTGCGGAGGGGGCCACTCTCGCGGCGGTCGACTCGGCACTGGCGGTGGGCACCTTTGCCATTGGCGCGGCAGAGGAGACCGCCTGTGTGGTGGCCACCACGGCCAGGGGCGCGGATGGCGCCACCGCAGGGGCGGTGCGGGGGGCCTCGACCTGCGCCGCTGGCAGGGAGGCTCGCTGGCTCTGCTGCCAGAAGATCCAGGTGCGCCAGCCGAGGATCCCCAGGGCCAGGGTACACAGCAGGGTCAGCACCAGCATCCACCAGCCTTGCTGGCGCACCGGCGCCACATAGACGGCGGCTCCCTCGGCCTCTTGCTGACGCCTATCCAGATCTTTCAGCATCTGATTGATCACGCTCATGACCAGACTCCATACGCCAGGGCAGCGCCCAGCAACAACAACAGGGGCCACCAGAGGGTGAGACGGCCACGGCGGGCATCATCGGTATCCCGGATGGCGAGCCGGACCAGGGCGCTGTCGATCCGCCGCACACCGCGGCCATAGGCCAGCATCAGGCACTTCTGCGCCAGTATGTTGATGAGGCGGGGAATGCCGCGGGATGCGCGCCACAGCCTGCGCAGGGCGCGGCCATCGAACAGGGCGGCCCCGCGATAGCCGGACACCTGCAGCCGGTACTCCAGATAGGCCCGGGTCTCGTCGAGCCGCAGCGGCCGCAGGCGGTAGGAAAAACCGATGCGCTGGCGCAACTGGCGAAGACGGGGCTGCCCGAGCCTGGCATCCAGCTCGGGCTGGCCGAACAACACGATTTGCAGCAGCTTGCTGGATTCGGTTTCCAGGTTGCCAAACAGCCGGATCGCCTCCAGGGTCTCGTCCGGCAGGGCTTGCGCCTCGTCGATCAGCACCACCACCCTGCTCCCCTGCCGATGCAGGGAGATCAGATGGCGGTGAATACGATCCGTGAGATCCAGCTCGCTCTCCCCCGCCAACGTCAACCCCAGCTCCAGGGCCAGGGCCGTGCGCAGCTCCCCCGGAGTGAGATGGGGGTTGGGCAGCCAGGCCAGGCGCACCGGGCAGGCCTCGGAGCCGAGCTCGCTCAGCAGTTTGCGACAGAGCAGGGTCTTGCCGGTGCCGACCTCGCCGGTCACCTTGATGAACCCCTCCCCCTGGGAGAGCGCCCAGTTGAGCACCTGCATGGCCTCCTCGTGGGGGGGCAGGCCGTAATAGAAACCGGTGTTCGGGGTCAGGCCGAAGGGGGCCTCCCGCAGTCCGAAGTGACTCAGATACATGCTCCCTCCCGGCCAGAGTCCAGGGCGCGCAGCCGCAGACAGCCCCGGATCAGCGACATGGCGCCACCGCCGTCGGGCAGGGCAGACTGGCAGCAGCCGGGAGGCGCCGCCACATGGGAGAAGGAGTGCTCAACAGGCGCGTCATCCCGGATCAGCCCTTGGGGGGATACCATTTGTCGAGCAGCTCGGAGGAGCGTTGCAGCTCTTTCTGCCAGGTGTCCTTTTCCACCACGGTGGGCTTGAGCAGGATCACCAGCTCCACCTTGCGGTTGCTCTCCCGGCGGTTGGTGAAGGCCTCGCCGACCCAGGGGATGTCACCCAGCAGGGGCACCTTGCTGACAATCTCCTGCCTGTCGGTCTTCATCAGACCACCGATGACGATGATGTCCCCATTGTTGGCCTGCACCACGGTATCGGACTCGCGGATGGAGCTCTTGGCCAGCGGCAACACCAGGGGATCGGCGGTGCCGACGTTGATGGTCTTGCTCTGCTCCTCGGTGTCGATGACGGAGGGGTGGATATGCAGCAATACCTTGCCCTGCTCGTCGATCTGGGGCGTCACGTCCAGGGCTATCCCCGAGAAGAAGGGGGTCAGCTCCACGTTCGGGGTGACGATGGGGGCCGAAGTCCCCGAGGTGGTGGTGGTGGTCGAGGCGTTGGTGACGAAGTATTCGTCCGTCCCCACCTTGATCACCGCTTTCTGGTTGTTGGTGGCCGTCACGCGCGGGCTGGAGAGGGTGTTCACATCCCCCTGGGTCTTGAGCAGGCTGACCGCGACGTTGAAGTTGCCATCAGAGATGGTGAAACCGGCGCCGCCCCCCAAAGCCCGGAAGATCTGGTTGGGGGTCGAAGCGATGGGGCTGTCCATGAGGGAGCCGCCCCCCGTGATACCCTTGCCGCCGTCCCAGCTTGCGGAGAGGCCGCTCCAGTCCACCCCCTGCTCGTAACCCTCGTTGAGGGACACTTCCAGGATCCGCGCCTCCAGCACCACCTGGCGCTTGAGGTGTTCGCCGGACTGGTCCAGGAACTCGCGCACCGCCTTGAGCTCCTTGGGATAGGCACGCACCGTGACCAGGCCCGCCTGGGGACTGGTGATGACGGCCCGCCCTTCCCCTGTGCCGATCAGGGTCTGCAGGGAATCCCGCAGATCGGTCCAGTAGTCGTTGTTGCTGTCCGTCTCGATGCGGGTGCCATTGCTGTTGGTGTTGTTGTCACCGCTGGCGGTGTTGCCCTGGCTGTTGTTGTTGCCGCTGTTGTTCAGGCCGTTGTCGAAGTTGTTGTTATTGCCATTATTGTTGTCGTTGGCCGTCACCCCGCCTGTGCTCACCGAGGTACGGGAGAGACCGCGCCGGGCCATCATCAGGTAGTTGACCGGAATGGTCTCGGTGCGCAGACCGGCGGGATAGACGTGGAACACGTTGCCCTTGCGCTGTACGTCGAAGCCGTACATGTCGCCGACGGTCGCCAGCGCCTCCTGCAGGGTCACATCCTTGAGCTCTACCGAAATGACGCCCGCCACACCGGGATGGACCGCCACGCTGTAGCGGGAGCCCTTGAACAGGGAGCCGAAGAACTCCACCGCGTCCACGTCATGGGCCGCGATGCGCATCCGCTTCTCGGGAATGGTCATCGGCTGCTGGGGACGATTGAGCTGCAACAGCTCGCTCTGCACCGAGGGCGGCAGGGAAGTCAGGGGGGCGGTCGGGCTCTGCTCGCTCATCGCCTGCTTGAGTGCATCTTTGGCCTGTACCGGCTCGGGGTGACGATAGGTAGTGCAACCCGCCACCGCCAGCGCGAGGGGAAGCAGACAAAAAGGGTGTTTTTTCATGTTATTCGTGCACCTGACTCGCTATGAAACTCGACAAACCTGGCCCGCACCATCCCGTGCGACACCCACTTCACATCCGGATCTTGCTGCCAAACAGGGTCAGTGTCTGGCGTTTGCCCGCTTTTTCCAGCACCACGCTGTCGGCGCTGATCCCCACCAGCCGGAATCCGTTGACCTGCTGGCCGACCCGGTAGCTTTGACCGTCGAGCACCGCCAGGGCGGGCCCGCTCCCCAGGATGACGCTCTGCAACCTGGGCAGACCGGCCTCCTTGGCGACACTCGCCGCCGAACCGGATCCCGCCAGGGGCAAGGTGGGATCCTGCAGCACCTCGGCCTGGGCCTGCAGCGCGAGCAGGCTCCCCCACAGGGCCAGCCAGCGCCAGGATGGGAAGGCAAAAATGCGGGATCCCGTCCCGCCGACATGCCGCTTAACCACGGATGAACTCCTTGCTGGTGCTGAGGGTGTAGATCTCCATCGCTACCGCCGCCTTGGGATGCTCGACCACCCGGTAGTCAAAGCCCTTCCAGTAGAAGTGGCGAGGCAGGGCTTCGAGCGCTTTCAGGTACTGGTAGACATCGAAATAGCCGCCCTCCAGCTGAAGCCGGATGCCGTGCCTGAACAGGTTCACCTTCTGCTCCCCGGCCATCAGCGGCTCGGGCTTGAGGGAGGTGAGCGCCAGCATATGCAGGTTGGCGGAGCGGGACAACAGGGCCTCCAGCACTGCGGGCATTTCGTGGGCGGGGATCAGATCCACCGTCTGAGCCAGCAGCTCGGCATCCATCTGGCGCAGAGTGGTCTCGACACTGGCGAGCTGCTCGCGTACCTGGGCATCGGGATCCCGCCCCAGCCTGGCCTGCTTGCCCTGGTTTTCCAGGGTCAGGATCTCCAGATCCCGCTGCGCCGCAGCCAGGGCCTGCCGATCCTGGCCCAGCCGGGTGTCGGCGTCATCCAGCCAGCCATAGATGCCCATGGCCCCGAGCAGCACGACCCCGGTCAACAAAATGAGGATCCGCTCGCGCAGGCTGAGGGCTGCGATCTGCTGCGCCCATCCCTGCCATTGTGCCTTCATGTCCATCAGGGAGTCTCCCGCGCTATGCCACTGAGCTGGAAGGCAAGCTGGCCCTCCTTGTCCCGACTCAGGGTGAGCTCGCCAAACTGCTTGCCCGCCAGGGAGGGGGTCTGCCTGAAGCGGTTCACCCAGGCGGGCACGTCCTGACTGCGTTCGGCCACGCCCGCGAGGTTGATGCGCCCGTCGCTTATCTCGATCCGTTGCAGGGAGAGGCGGGGATCCCGCAGGCGGGCCAGGTCCGCCATCACCCCCGCATAGCCCTGGGATTTTTGCAGGGAGAGGTGGCCAAGCTGCTGCATCAGCGCCTGTTTGGCCCCCAGCTCTTCCCGCTTGTCGGCCAGTTGCCGCTGCAAGTCTGCATTCGCCAGATGGCGCGCCAGCTCCGCATCGAGACGCCTGGCCTCGCCGCGCTGCACGTCGAGCTGTGCCCGCACGCCAGCCAATTCACGATCGAGGCCCTGCTGTTGCCAGCCATAGAAGAGGGTGGCCCCCAGCAGCAGCACCAGGACGCCGCCCCAGACCAACGCCATCTGGGGCAGGCTGGCCCACAGACGTCTTGGCCGGAATTCGGCGCCATAGAGGTTGATATGGTGTTTCATCAGTCGCTCCTGCCCAGGGCCGCACCATAGGCACTGAGGTATTCGACTCCTGCCAGTACCGCCTTGTTTGCCATGGCCGACACCGGGAAACCGAACGTCTGTTCCAGGTGACGCACCAGTACCCCCATGGCGGAGGAGGCGATGGCCAGTTGCAACTGGCCGGGCTCGGGCAGCTTGAGATGGCCGGCCAGATAATCGATGGATCGCTGGATCTCCAACGCCAGCGCGTCGAGCTGGTCGGCATCTGGCTCATGGCTGCCGGTGAGGCTCGCAAATCCGCGCAACTGGCGGGAGAAGCAGAGTCCGCCCCGATGGAAGACCAGCAGTTGCAGCTCCTGCCCCCGGGGTTGCCAGAGCAGCATGCGCACCATCTGGTCCGCCTCGTAGAGGGCCGTCATGGCCAGTTCGTCACTGACGATGGCCTCCAGGGTCGCCGCGCCGTTGACCGCATCCGCCACCTGCTGCACCCGGCTCTTGGGCATGCAGACAACGTTGATGCGCGGACGCCCGGCAGGGGGCGTCGGCAGATCCACATAATCCATGGCGAGCTGCAACACCGGCTCGTTGACGAAATCCTTGATGGCCCAGGGCAGGGCCCCCGCCATCTCGGCATCGGGGACGGCGGGCTTGTCGATCTGGATCTGCTGATAAAGGCTGGCCGCGAGGGCCACCCGCACCTTAGACTTGGCCAGACCGTACCGGGAAAACAGCTCGGCCAGGGCCTTGGACCAGTCGTGGGGGCCGTTGACAGGCTGGCTGGCAAACACGGGAACGGGGTCCACGCAGGCCAGCAGAATGCGATCGCTGGCCAGCAGGATCCCGACCTGATGGCTGGAGGGAGAACGCCTGAACAGTGACTTCATCTGGATCTTCACCTGGCCGCGTAAAACGGACTAAACCTTAACATAAACAGGCTATTAGCCTCCAACTTTATGACAAACGACGCATCGACGGCCACGCTGGCACCCACGGGAGACGATCCCATGGCTCCCCTTCAGCTCCCCTCCCCCCTGCACCGGATCCGGCATCCTCTGCTGGCAGCCCATGACGTCACGCTCTGGTGCAAGCGGGATGATCTGATCCACCCGACCCTCTCCGGCAACAAGTGGCGAAAGCTCAAATACCATCTGCAACAGGCACAGATGCTGGGCAAGGGCCACATCCTCTCCTTTGGCGGCGCCTACTCCAATCACATCCACGCCCTGGCCGCAGCAGGACTCAGACTGGGAGTGCGTACCACGGGCATCATACGCGGTGAAGGGGATACCGTCAGCAATCCCACCCTGAAAGCGGCGAAAGGCTGGGGTATGGATCTCGTTTTTGTCGACCGGCAGGACTATCGCCGGCGCCAGGATCCCGAATGGCTTGCCCGGTTCGAGGATGACGACACCCTGCTGGTACCGGAAGGAGGCAGCAGCCCGCTGGCCATCCCCGGGGTGGCCGAGCTGGTCGACGAGGTGCCCTTCTCGCCGGATCTCTGGGTGCTGCCCTGCGCCAGCGGCGGCACCCTGGCGGGGCTCATCGCGGGCAAGCGGGCGCAGGAGCAGATCCTGGCCATCGCGGTGCTCAAGGGGGCCGACTTCATCACCGGCGAGGTATGCCGGTTGCATCCGGCGGCGGCCACTACTCCGGGCTGGCGCATTGCGCTGGATCACCACGATGGCGGCTATGCCAGGTTCAGTCCGGCACTCTGGCAATGGGTGCAGGCATTCAGTGCCGAAACCGGCTTGCCGCTGGAACCCATCTACAGTGGCAAGGCGATGTGGGGGCTGTTTCGCGAACTGGCGGCAGGCCGCATTGCGCGCGGCAGCAAGATCATCTTCATCCACACCGGTGGCTTGCAGGGGCTGGCGGGCCTGGAGGAGCAGGGCCGCCTGTCACCCCGGCCGGGACGCTAGTCAGGCAGATTGAGGGGCTCGGGGTCGGCAAACCAGGGACCTTGACCGGCATGCACGCCCAGGTGTCGCAGCATCTTCCACTCGTCGCCACTCTCCACCCCCACCGCGATGACCCGGGCCTGGGTATTGGCACAGCCCCCCACCAGACTGCGTACCGCCATCTGGTTGACCTGGCGCAGGTGGATCTCCCGCACCAGGCTGGGGTGCAGCTTGAGGAAGTGGATCTCGAACTCCTTGATGTACTGGGTGCTCACCACGTCCTGGCCCGCATGATCGATGGCCAGCCTGCACCCCAGCATGCGCATCGCCCGAAGCGGCCGCTTGAGGGCCTCGTAGTGGCGGGTCACCTGGGACTCCGACAACTGCAGGATCAACCCCTCGTTGGTACTGCGCGGCAACTGGAACAGCTCGAAGAAGAGCTCGCGCTGGAACTCGCGGGTGAGCAGGTTCTGGGCGCACAGAGAGAGGCTGATGGGGCAGCTCGATGCCGGTCGCTGGCGCAGCAGTCGCAAGGCTCGGGCCACCACCAGCCTGTCCAGCGGCAGCAGCAGACCGGCCTTCTCCGCCATGGGCATGAAGACCCCCGCCTGCAGCTCCCGGCCCTGCTCGTCGTGAAGGCGGATGAGCAGCTCCTGCTGCAACACCACCTGATCCCGCTCCTGCTGCACAGGCTGGACGTAGAAGTCGATGCCCTGCTCCTCGATGCGACGGCTGATCAGGGTGCGCCAGCGCACCGTTCCCTTGCTGCTCGCCTCCTCGTTAAGGGATTTCTCGAACAGGAACCAGCCGCTGTGTCCTTGCAGGCGCGCGCTCTTGAGCGCCAGCTCCGCCTCTTCCTGCACCTTGAGCAGGGAATCCTGTGCCTGATAGCAGACCGCACCGAGATAGACGGCGGTGTCGGCATTGACCGCTTCGGGCCAGTGCAGCCGCTGCAGACTCTTGAGCAACTGGCTGGCACCGTCCACCATCTCGCTCTCTGACATGTTCGGCAGCAGCACGGCAAAGACCTGACCGGCATAGCGCGCCTGCAGGGCTCCGCTGTGCTTTCGCACGAAGGCGGCGATGGTGGCGCTCGCCTCCATCAGGAGTTCCTGGCTCGGGCGCCCGCTCAGCTCGGGATCCAGCTCCTCCAGACCGGCCAGCTCGATCAGCAGCACACCGCCGCTGATCACGCTTGCCTCCATGATGGCGCTCTCCAGCCGGTTGTCGAAGAAGAGGCGATTGCCGATGCCCGTCGTCTTGTCGACGAAGGCGTTGCTGCGGATGAAGTTGTCGAAGCGGCTGCGCTCCTTGCGAGCGTCGGCCAGCTCGGTCAGCAGATGGGTGAGGGCCTGACTGGCCGAGACAGGCCACTCTTCGGCAGGATCATGGGCCAGCTTGGTCAGCTTGCCATCCAGGATCAGCTGGGCACGCTCCGCCAGCAGCTCGGCACCGCGCAACTGCTGACGCAGCCAGCGGATGGAGTACCAGAGCCCGAACACCACGATGAAGATACCCAGAGAGATGCCAAACATCGCCTTCATGGAGTACTCAAACTCCTTGAACGGCCTGTCCAGCTTGAAGTCGGCCCGCATCCCGGCCTGATTGGGGATCGCCTCGCTGTAGGCGATCAGCAGGCTCTCATCCGTCTGCTGCTGCACGTCGCGAAACCAGTAAACCCGCTGCTTGTCCTGACGGATCTCCAGCTCCACCACATGGGAGGCCCGCAACAGGGAGGGCAGCCAGCGGGCAAGGGCTTGCTGGTCATCGGTCACCCCGAGCTGCTTGTCGATGATCTCCACCAGGGAGTCGACCCGGTTCTGCTGCAGCTCCATTCCCATCTGGCGGAAACTGAAGACCCCGCCGAGCATCACCATGGCCATGGCCGAGATCACGCACAGCGTAATAAAAGAGACGAGTTGAGTGGTCAGTTTCATGTGCCTTTCCGTAGCCGACAGCATCCATAGGGCATCATGGTATCAGCCCAGACCAAACGCCGCCTATGGATGAAGATCCCGCTTCTGCAAATAAGCGGGCGGCTGCGTCATGCGGCGCCGTAGTGCAGGTCGCAAAAGAGAGAGGCATCAAGGGAGAGAGCGAGGGGACACAGGCTGAGGAGCGGACAGAAAAATGGTCCCACAACGGGGACCAAAAGAAACACTCATATCAAAACTAACACTCTGTGCTACTGACAAAAATAGATACAGGAGTATTGAACACACGGTGAGTCAAACCGCACCGCTACTTTAGCCACTTCAGATAAGCTGGACAATTGTCATTTATGACAGGTCAGCGATTGAATCTTGTTCAGGTGTGTAGCCATATCCTTTATTTATCAATTAATTATCGTTTTTGTTCCAAGTGTGACCAACTTGGCTCAAATCGATGCAGCTAATGCTATGATGCTTGAGTCTCAATCGGATTGTTTCATTTCATGGAAGAAGGATGCTCACCATGTCAGCACGATCTCCGCTATGGATTCCTCTGGCCCTCTTCTGTGTGCCCCCGCTGTTGATGCTGTTGCTCACCCCCCTGTTGAGCGACAAACTGGCTCACCACCTGTTGCAGACAAAGGAAAGGGCTCTGCTCGACTACCAGCAGGAGCGCAACCTGCTCCTGGATCACGATGTCCCCGCCCAACTCGCCCACTTTGCCTTCGATTGCGGCCCCACAGACATGGCGCTGCTGCGCTCACCCCAGTATTACAACCGCCATATTCGCCTGGCCGGCCTGCAGCTTGCCAACGGGAGCGGCTGCTCCACCCTGGGCCCCGCGCTGCCCCAGCTTGCCGACGCCGGCATGCCGGTCTCCCCTGATTTTCACCTCTCCAGCACGGCCCCCATGTTCGATACCGAACGCGAAACCCTGGTCTATGCGAGACGCAACGGCAATCTGGCCTATTGGGTGCTCGACAGCAGCTGGAGCCATGAGCTGCTGCGCACCCCCTGCAACGACTGTTTCTATCTGGAGTTCAACCACAAGCACCCGGCCCAGTTCGGGCTCTTTTTCCCCCGTGGCAACAAGCACATTCGAGAAGAGGCAAACCCGATGCGGCTGCTCAGTTTCGATCCCCAGCATCAGGTGGAGCAGACCCTCTGGGCTGGCGAGGCACTGAAACGCTACGCCCGCTCACAGATACACCGCGATGGCCTCTGGTCGGCCGGGGCGCTGGGGGCGCTGCTGGCTGCCCTCTACTGGAGCCTTAGAAACTACCGGCGCTCCCTCAAAGGATTGCTGCAAAGAGGACTGGCTCGGCGGGAGTTCATCCCCTTCTATCAGCCCATAGTGGACAGCAGAAACCGAAGGGTGGTGGGATTCGAGGCCTTGCTGCGCTGGCAGCGAGGACGGGATCTGGTGTCGCCAGGCACCTTCATCGCCTATGCGGAGGAGCAGGGGCTGATCCTGCCGATGACGGACCAACTGCTGGAGCGCATCCTGGCGGATCTCCCCGTCCTGGCCCCGCATCAGTGGGTCAGTGTCAATCTGGTGGCGGGCCATATCGAGCAGCCTCGTCTGCGCACCCAGTTGCAGCGCCATGGCTGGCCCTCGCCGGCCCGCCTCACCTTCGAACTCACCGAGCGGGATCCCATCAAGCACATCCAGGGGGCCATGGCGGAGATCGCAGCCCTGCAGGAGAGGGGCTATCACTTCAAGCTGGATGACTTCGGCACCGGTTATGGCGGCTTTGCCTACCTGCAACGGCTCGGCATTCGCCAGATCAAGATCGACAAGATGTTCGTGGATACCATAGGCACGGACGACCTCAAGCGCAGCGTGCTGGATGCCACCATCGCCTTTGGCCTCAAATCGGGCATGGAGATGATCGCCGAAGGGGTCGAAACCCAGGAGCAGGTGGATTATCTGCATCGCCACGGAGTCCACCTGATCCAGGGCTACGTCTATGCCAAGCCCATGCCCCTGAGCAAACTGAAGATCTGGCTGATGGCATGGCAAGAGGGCGAGACAACCAGCCCCTCCGACCCGCACTGAGGCGGTATCTGCCCCGCCTCTCACCCTTTGCAACAAAATGATGCTCCGCATGAGGAGCATCTCCCCTTATCATGGGTCTGTGCACCTTGGGTGCACCAAGTCGCTCCATACCCCGTCGGCCGAGGCCGCCCCGAGATGAGAACCACTGCCTATGAAGTCTTTTATCCGACAAGAGATTGCTCTGCCTGCCGGTCTGCTGACCCTGCTCTTCTTCAAAACCCTGGGGAGCGACCTGCTGGCAGAGACAACCCCCCTTGCGGTCTACCTGCCGGTGTCGCTGGCCCTGCTTGCCATCGTGACCTGGGCCATCTTCTCCGTCGTGCGTCACTCTGACGCCCTCGCCATCAAGCTCGGGGAACCCTTCGGTACCCTGATCCTGACCCTCTCGGTCATCTCCCTGGAAGTGGTGATGATCTCCTCCGTCATGCTGACCGGCGATCCCAATCCCACCATGGCCCGGGACACCATGTTCGCGGTGGTGATGCTGGTCACCAACGGTCTGGTGGGCTTCACCCTGCTGTTTGGCGGCTGGCGCTATCACACCCAGAACTTCAATCTGGACGGGGTCAAATCCTATCTGGTGGCCATCATTCCCCTGGCACTGCTCTGTCTGGTCCTGCCGAACTTCACCCAGGGCGGTACCCTGGGCAGCCTCTCCAAGGCCATGTCATGGATGCTGATCATCATCTCCATCCTGCTCTATGGTGTCTTCCTGCTGATCCAGACCCGCAGCCACAGCCACTTCTTCGTCGACAGCGATCACGAGGATCTCGAGGATCACCACGGCCCGCTGCAGAGCAACGTCTATCACACCCTCTTGCTGCTCGCCTACCTGGTGGTGGTGATCCTGCTGGCCAAGACCCTGGCCATCCCCATCAACTACGGGGTGCACGTGATGGAAGCCCCGATGGCGCTGGGTGGCTTCATCGTCGCCTGTATCGTGCTGGCTCCCGAAGCGGTCGGCGCCATCAAGGCGGCCTTCAACAACCAGTTGCAGCGGGCCATGAATCTCTACTTCGGCTCCGTGCTGGCCACCATCGCCCTCACGGTACCCTCCGTGCTCTTCATCGGCTCCCTGATGGGGCAGGAAGTGCGCCTGGGCCTCTCCCCTGCCGACATGGTGCTGCTCATCACCACCCTCATGGTCTGTAAAGTGACCTTCAGCAGCGGCCGCACCCACGCCCTGCACGGCGCCACCCATCTTGTGCTGTTTGTCGTTTACCTGTTCCTGATGTTTGAACACGGATAAGGCTGCCAGCACTCACCCCAGTGCTGTTCGTGGTTTATCTGTTCCGGATGTTTGAACACGGATAAGGCAGCCACCACCTGCCTGCTGCCACTCTGCGCAGCGCGCTTTCGATAGCCCCGACGCGGAGCGCGGGAGACGAAAATGAAAAGACCGCCCCATGGGCGTAATGCCGATCAGTTAAGGATCCATTGACCGATCCTCAGGCTGTGTAAGAATCCGAAACTCCTTGTTGGGTTTCGGATTTTTTTATGCGTATCGACCAAGCTCTCGACTTCATTCACGCCTGTCCTCCCGGAAAGTTTGAGTCCCTGTCTGACCTGCTGTCACCTGAACTGGTGCAGGCTTGCTTGGCCGAGACGGGCTCCGTCTCCTTGCGCCGACGGCGCATGCCCATGGAGCGGGTGCTATGGGCCATT
This sequence comes from Aeromonas sp. s6, assembly GCF_040907815.1. Classification (NCBI taxonomy): domain Bacteria; kingdom Pseudomonadati; phylum Pseudomonadota; class Gammaproteobacteria; order Aeromonadales; family Aeromonadaceae; genus Aeromonas; species Aeromonas sp. s6. The sequence goes on along the minus strand of NZ_JBFOCN010000050.1, from coordinate 27 downwards.
ATCGGGATGTCCTTGTTTCGTCATGTC
>NZ_JBFOCN010000005.1:0-23116 GCF_040907815.1 Aeromonas sp. s6 | reverse complement strand
TGGGTCAACTCACTTCTCCTCTTTCTCATCGATTCTCCCTTCAGTGACAGCCGGTGAGCGTTGTGCATCAGCCGGTCCAGGATCGCATCTGCCAGGGTGTTGTCCCCCAAGCTCGCGTACCACTCTTCCGTTGGTAGTTGACTGACCACTACCGTCGAGTATTTTCCATACCGATCATCCATGATCTGCCTGCTGGAGGCGTGATCCAAGCCAACATCCTGGCGGTAGTCCGGACCACACTCAGCGTTTGAGCATTTGCAGCAATGGCGGTAAGGGAGACCGGAGTCGTCAGATATCTGCTTGAAAAAACGACATGTAGAAGTATCCAGTATTGTTGCCAGCTGGGTTGCTTTCTATGCTCTTGTGGTCAAATGACGCCAGCCGTCCATCGTATGATTCTTTGGACTGGGGCCAAGGGAGCGAACAAGGATACCGAATGGCAAATCCCAAAAGTCTGATATTCCAACTGCATAAACATTGGGACGTCATCGAAGCATTGGTTCGGGCTTCGCGGGAATGGCCTGCTTTCGATGAGGCGATGGTGCTGAGGCTAATTGGCAAGTCCAGCCGGGGCAGTGACAGCGAGCCTGAGTGTGGAGAAATCTTGCGCAGCCTATGTAGCAGCGATGTCCTGCAGTGGCTTGAGCGAACCGATACCCTGCAGGTCAACCCCTTGGTGCAAGAGTTTGCGCGGGGGCTGTTACGTGAGCATGAGTTAGGGCTTTCTGCCGTGCTCAAGGCGCGTATCGAGGCCATCAAACAAGCGACAGCACAAATACTGGAAGGTTCTGAACCACTCAATCCCGATTATTTGCGTCAGGGCTCAGCCAAGATGTCAGACCTGTTGCGGCAGATCAGTTTGCAATTGGATCAGGATCGCCATGCCATATTGGAGCTGGCCGAACAGGCTAAATCCGCGGATGCAGCCATGCCAATAGCGCAACGTTATCGCTCAGTGCTTGAAGCCTATGACCAGTATGTGGAGCCCATGAACGAGATGATGGACTCCGGGCTTGCGGGCAACTTCTATCCCTTTCTGGAGCAGGCGGAGAGGGCTCTGGATCGGGCTATAGAGGCCATCACCATACAAGGTGGGCTTTATACCCACCAGTTACAGTTGCGTCAGGTTTCTTATCAAGCCAAGGAGTTGCAGCGGTTGGGAAGATTGGTAGCCCAGCAATGTGCCGCCACCTTGCTGCCGCTGCGTGAAGAGCTGCGCGAGCATAATGGCCTGTCTGCCGCCATCAGCCAGTTGTTGGGGCGTGTGCGCAAACGTGGCCTCACGCGAGCTCTGCCGTTGCGCAATACGAAGGGGGCCTTGCCTGTCTGGCGGCAGGAGCGACCGCGACGCGTTAGTGTAGGCTTCGAGGTCAAGGATTTTATGGCCAGCGCCCTGGCGTACATACCGGAACTCATCCGTTTCCCGACGGAGGTCCCCTTCGACGCCTCACTGGTAGAGCCCATTGATGACGAGACCCTCAAACAACACCTGCAAGAGAGCCTGCCAGTGGAGAACCTGATGCTCTGGTTGCTACAGCATTATGGCGAGCAGCCGGATGCCACCTTGTTGCGACTCTACCACGAACTGGTGCGTGAGCCTCTTTGGCTGGCGAGCCTTCACCCAGATAGCACCACAACGGATTTGCAAGAGGTGCTGGTCAGTTATCACCCCTACAGGATCCAGAGATCATGATTACCTCTATTTCGCATCTGGAGTCGCTCGGTGCCCTGAGTGAGCTGTTTCGCCTGTTCAACAGCGGCAAGCACCTCAACCGGGTGGCGGAGCCTGCCCTGTGGGCCGAGCTGGAGCGGTGTCAGGAAAGCTATCAGGCTATTTTTGCCGCCCTGGGGTTTGAGCTTAAAGTCGAGCCACGTGGCTATGCCTGGTTTCATATCGAGGAGTCCGGCAGCCAAGCCAGCAAGACTAGCAAGCGCCTGGCGTTGTTATGGATGTGCTTGTTTGATACCCAGGCTGATGAGGGCAGACCCTTGTCCCGCTTTACGGAGTGGCGGGTAGACAAGGCCTTGCTGGCCAAGGCTCACGAGCATCATCAGGAGATCCTTGAGGCCGAGGGGTTGGAGCTGGATGGCTTCATCGCGTTGCTGGACAGCGCGGTCAAGCTCGGATTTGCGTTGTCACTTAACGGTTATTGGCAGTTATTGCCGGCGGTCTATCGCTATCTGGAACACTTCGAATCGTTGAGCGCATCTGGCCAAGACGATTCATTCGATGAGCCGCAGGGTGGCGAGGAAGATGAATCGGCAGAGGTGGGTTTGGATGAGGAGGAGGAAGCATGATCCAGTACGGGTTTGAGCGTCTGGTATTGTTGGGCAGTGCCGGGTATCAGAGAGCCGAGTTGCCGCTGGATGCTGCCGTCTCACTCATCGCCCCCAATAACACAGGTAAAACCAGCCTCATCAACGCGCTGCAGTTTTTATTGATCATCGACCAGCGACGCATGGACTTTGGCGCCCACGATCTGGAGAAGTCCAAACGATTCTACTTCCCCAACAACAGCGCCTACATACTGCTGGAAGCCTGTCTGCCAGAAACGGGGACCGTGGTGCTGGGATGTGTCGGCAAGGGGGTTAGCCATGACTATCAGTACTTTGCCTACAAGGGAGCGTTGGATCTGGATGATTATCGGTTGGACGGCGGCGCTCTGGTGGCGGAGCCCCAACTGGTAAACCACCTGGCCACGCGCCAGCGGCTGGTGTTTGTCTACAAGAGTCCCAATGATTTTCGCGATGCCCTGTATGGTGGTCGTCGCAAGCGGGCCGCCAGCGAGCCCGATTTCACCCTCTTTCATCTGGAGCATCAATCGGATGCTGCTGCCTATCGACAGGTCCTCACTCGTACCTTACGGCTGGATAGGCTCACCTCGGCCGATGTCAAAAATTATCTGTTGGAAATCTTCAAACGGGACTTGTCGGATGCGGCCATCGACTTTCGGCAAGAGTGGGAAAAGGCATTTAGCGAGGTCAATAGTGAACGGGCTCAGTATCAGGCGGCGGTCAATCAGTCTGCACGGATCCTGAGCTTGGCCAAACAAGTGCAAGAGCGTTTGACGCTCAGAGGCAAGCTCATCGTCTGGTGCCCACAGATAGAAGAAGACCTCAAGCAGTGGCACTCCTACTATGAGTCCACAGCAGAGGAATTGGCAGCCAAGGTGTTGCAATGCGAGACGGCACAAAAGCAATCGGGGAGCCGTATTCAGGAGCTGAGTGTCGAACGGCTCGTAAAACAGCAGTCCCATACTCAGCTGCTGGCGCTCAATCAGCAGCAAGCGGAGCTGGAGCGTCGGTTTACCCTGCTTTCGGGACGTGAGCAACTTGAAACACAGCTGGCGGCGGTCAAGGAGAATTTGGAGGCTCAGATCACCCTGCTGGGGCAGGTCAAGAGCCGCAGCGTAGAGGACATAAGGCGAGATTTACGTCGGCAACAGCAGTTGTCGATGAGCCTGCATCGGCAGCAGGAGACCTTGACCGACAATCTCTATCGACACATGGCTGATCATCTGAGTGAAGAGGAGTTACTGCGACTAAACCGGGTGCTCCAGGCCGGAGTGATGCAGCTAGGACCGGCAGATTTCGAACTGGATATGCCCCGGTTGAAACAACAGTTGTCACAGACGCCGGGCGAGACGCTGATGCTGGCTGGCCTGCGCATCAACCTTCATCGGTTGCATCCCCAGTTTCAGCAACTCAGTGAAGCCGAGCTGAAGGAGCAGATCAGGGATACCGACAGGCATATCGCCAGTTTGGAGGTGCAGCAGCAAACAGCCGAGCAGCGCCACCAGGCCGAGGCACACAAGCAACGATTAGAGCAGGAGCAGCAACAACTGCGGCAGGAGCTGGCCGACTTCGACACCTGGCAGCATCTATTGGCCCAGAGTGACCAGCGAGCAGAGCAATTGATAGCCCATGAACAAGAGCTGGATAGGCTACAGGCCGAGCTGGCAGCGATTAACCAGCAGCAATTGAGCTTGGTTGATCAACTCAATGCTTTGCGACAAGCGCAGATGCGACTGGATGATGAGCATAACGGCATCGTCACCATGCGTAACCAGCGCGAGGATCAGGGGCCAGAATTCGGTTATCTGGAATCTCTTTCCTACCATCCCTGGCTCGGGGGAGCCACCAGAACGCTGGATACCCTATATACCCGTTTGCAAGAATTCCAGACCGATAGTCGTCAATTGTTGGCGTTGAACAGCGCGTTGCAGCGCGGTTTGCAGGATTTGCACGCTGGCGGACTCACCAAGTATGAACACTGCCCGACTCAGGACGAGGAGTGGAGTCGGATCCTCGATTTCCATCAGATGTTGCCAAAAGAAGCCGAGGCATTGGAGAAGAAGGCCCGCAGTGCCGTGATCAATGTCACCGCCAGCCTGAAACAGCTCAGACAGGGGCTGAATGCTTTTAAGGCGCAGATGCGGGGCTTTAACCGGCTGGTGAGTCAGCGTCAACTGTCCGACCTCAGGGTTTTCAAAATCGAGCCCAGGGATGAAGCACACCTGGTGGAAGCCATCGAAATTCTGCTCGATAAGTCCGCTCAGGTGGAGACGGGGGAGAGCTTCGATCTGTTTAATCAGCAAAGCGTGCTGGATGATGTGCGATTGGATCGCGCCAAACAGACCTTGTTTGATGAGGGCAATGCCCGGCAAGGGCTCCGTGTCGCCGATCTGTTTCGCCTGGAGTTTGTGATAGGTAAGCAGGATCAGCAGGAGGAGTCCTTCACCGAGATAGACAGTGCGGCCTCCAACGGCACCGTATTGATGGCCAAGCTGGTGACCGGGCTGGCCATGCTCCACCTGATGCATCACAAGAACAAGCGCATCCGCACCATCTGTTATCTGGATGAGGCGCTGGCGCTGGATACCCGCAACCAGAAAAATCTGATCGATGTGGCGGCAGAATTCGGTTTTGCCCTGATCTGCGCCTCGCCAGCTCCGTTGACCACGGCACGCTATTGCGTACCTATCCATCACCATGCCGGCAAGAACCATATCAATCGGCAGAGCTGGCTGGTGCTTGCTCCCAAGGAGCGACCATGAGCCGTAGTTTGATCGCCGCCTTGCGCAAATTGCGCCAAGCCCCTGGAGGAGGGCTTGCCAGCTCTCAATTGAGCGAGGGGCAACGACGTGAGCTGAGCAGCTTTGCCCGCGCTACCGGCAGCATACAGATGCGGCCCGAGGGCAGGGGAGTCGTATTTGAGATAAGGCTGCCCGCCGTGGTGGAACACCAGTGGCGACAACTGGTGCCGATAGAGCAAGCCGAATTGGTCGATGGTCTGCCACGCCGAGCGCGTAACATCGCCGCCACTCGCCGTAGCAAGGGGGCAGATCATGGGCATGAGTTCAGCTATCTGCTGTTAAAGGCCGGTCCCGGTCAGGTGGCGTGGCGAGACGATAAAGACAACCGGCTGGACTTGCGACTGAGCACCGATCAACTGGGCGTCGCCGCTCTGACTGTGCACGCCGACAGCACCTGGTATACCGAACATCCGCTATGGCTTGTGGAAAATCAGGCGCTGTTTGACCAGCTGGACTGGCTACCCTGCGCCCAGCCCGCCAGTGTTGCTTATTACAGTGGCCAATTGCCCAACACATTGTTGGATTGGCTCGCCTTGCGCCAGCGGGCGCCTGCGATCCACTTCTTTCCCGACTACGACGGAGTGGGTCTGCTCAACTTTGCCCGGCTTCGCAGCCGTCTTGGCCACAGCGTGGCCCTGTGGTTGATGCCCGAGTGGCCATCTCGTCTCGAGCGTTTCGGTTGTACCACGCTTTGGCAGGATACCCAGCGCGAATTCAACGCCATGCTGGCACACCCTGCGACAGCCGATTTCGACGTGGAAGTGAAGCAATTGATCCGGTCAATGCAAGCCAGCGGGATGGCGCTGGAGCAGGAAGCCGTGTGGTTGTGAGGAACTGCCCCGTCCGTCTCGCCTGCCTCTTATCTGTCTATTAGTTTGAAAATATCTGCTTGAAAATACGACATGTGCAAAACCCCAGTATCGAAGCGGTTGGGCGCGCAGGTGGCGACCTGTATTCCGGATGGTCTCGTGCCGCCAGTGCTGAGCGGTATTGCGATGACAGCCTGTTAAACGCACTTGTGACCAGCACTGCCTGGGGCTAGGCGGGAGATATGTATGCGGATCCAGCCGAGCCGCCGTTCGATTGCCCGACGGGTTACAAGGCCGCAGCCGGAGCAGTGATCGTGGAAGCGGATGGCCGAGTCTGGGTGGTGCACCCTTCAAACCAGTTTGGTGGCTATCAGATGACGTTCCCCAAGGGGCGAGCCGATCCCCGTATTTCGCTACAAGCAACCGCCCTGAAAGAGGTCTATGAAGAGACTGGATTGCGAGTAAAGCTCACCGGATTTTTGGGGGATTTCCAGCGCACCACGACTAAAACTCGCCTCTTATCTCGCCGAGCGGATCGGCGGCATCCCGCCGCGATGGGTTGGGAGTCTCAGGCGGTGTCATTAGTGCCCGTCGACAAGCTCGACGCCATGCTCAACGGTGCGGCCGACAAGCCTGTGAACGTCGCCATTCAACGGGATTTTTAATAAACATTCTGCTCAGTTGAGCATCAGCAGGCGGGAGTGTGAGTCACCATCGGTTTCCATGAAATCGGGCGTGTTAGCCTGTTGCACAGTAGTGGCCAGCATGGGCATTGACGCGATTATCGTGGTTATCGCCGGGCAAAAGCACTATTCGCACCACTTACACCTGCCTTTCAAGCACGCTAAGGAGTATTCATGCAAATCAGTCAGTGGACTACGGAGATCATTGTCATCAGCGTCATCATTGCAGCCGCTTGCTGCGTGATTGGCTACTTTGTGGCGGCGCTGCGCCACGGCAACCGGCTCGGTCAGCTCACAAGCCAACTGGGGCAGGCGCAGCAGGCACAGGGCTTGCTGACACAGCAATTGGCACAGGCTCAGGAGCAGCTCAAGGCGGCGGAACAGCAATGTCATGGGCAGCAGGTGGAGGCCGGCAAGGTGCAGACCCAGCTACAGGGGGCCAAAGAGCAGCTGCAAGAGTTGGCGGCGCAATTGAGCGAGCGTAAGGCTGCCAGCGAGGCCTTGCAGCAGCAGTTGAACGCGGCCAAGGAGCAGCAACATGACGCGGAGAAGCGTCTGGAGACGGCACAGGCCGAAAACCGTGGTCAGAAAGAGCAGATCGCCGACTTGCGTGAACGCTTGAATCTGGCGGATGAGCAAAACCGAGCCGCTCAAGATGAAATCAACCAGCTCAAGGATAAGTTGGCCAATGAAGGCAAACATGCGCAATCCCTGCAAAGCGCGGAGCGCGAAGTCCGTGAACAACTGGTGGATGCCAAACAGACCCTGAAAGAGCGTGAGAACGCCATTCTCGGCCTGCAGGAGCGACTGCATCAGGTTGATAACGAACACACCGAGCTCAAGACCACGCTGCAAAAGCGAGAAGAGCACTTCCAGGAGCAGATGGGTCAACTTGCCGATGCCAAGAAGACACTGGCACAGGAGTTTGAAAACCTCGCCAACAAGATTTTCGACGAGAAGGGCAAGGCGTTCACTCAGAGCAGCCAGATCGGGATCGATAGCCTGCTCAAGCCATTTCGCGAGCAGATCGAAGGATTCCAGAAACGGATCAACGAGGTGCACGATGTCTCGGTGCAAGGCAGCGCTCAGCTCAATGCCGAGATCCGGAAGGTGCTGGAAATTGGTCTGAATATGAGCAAGGAGGCCAACAACCTCACGTCGGCCCTCAAGGGCGATTCCCAGCAGCGCGGAGCCTGGGGGGAAGCGCAACTGCGCCGCACGCTGGAGATGAGTGGCCTGATTGAAGAGGCCCACTACGAAGTGCAGAGCAGCTTCAAGGATGCGGAAGGCAAGCACAAGCAGACCGACTATCTGATCAAACTGCCGGATGGCAAGCACATCATCATCGACAGCAAGGTTTCGCTGGTGGCTTATGACCGGGCGGTCGCGGCTGAGAGCCCGGAAGCGTATCAACTGGCGATGGCAGAGCATCTCAAAGCGGTGCGCAAGCATATCGACGATCTGGCATCGAAGGATTACATCAACCTGATTGGCATGCACAGCCCCAGCTTTGTGCTGATGTTCATGCCGATTGAACCCGCCTATATCGAAGCGTTGAAGCACAATAAGGATTTATTCGAGTACGGATACAACAAGGGCATCGTACTGGTCTCGCATACGACCCTGATCCCCATCCTGCGCACGGTATCAAATCTGTGGATGATCGAGCGCAGCAATACCGAGGCCCGCGAGATCAGTGAAAAAGCCGGCGACATCTACAACCAGGTCTGTCTTGTTGCCGAACGTCTGAGCAGCTTGGGCGGCACGCTCAACACCGCCAGCAATCACTACAACAACACGGTCAAGGCGCTGGTGGGCAAACAAGGTCTGTATGGCAAAGTGGAGAGATTCAACAAACTCTCGGCGAAGGCCAGCAAGACACTGCCGCAACTGGACGCCATGCATATGGACTTCGAACAGGATCGGCTGTCATTGATCGTCGAGGCACTGGAAGAGCCCGGCACGATCGCCATAGAGGAAGCGGCGACGACGGCATAGCCCGTTAAAGTTGCACTTGCGTTAAACAATCAAGGCGCCCTAGGCGCCTTGATTGTCTGGGCTGCAAATCCTTACCGCCGTCATCCAACAGACATCAAGAACCGATGAATGTCGGCGCGGTGCTCAGGCCCCCCGCATCTGCGCCAAAATGCGACATGTTCATGTAACCAGTATCGGCGTGGGGTTGCAGGCGGCATATACTGGCCCTGCTTGAAGAGAGTCCCAACCCGTATCAAGGAGCGCGCTTATGTCTCCCTCGTTATCTCCGCTCGGCGTGTGCGCCTGCGCCCTGTTACTGCTGGTGGCCCAGAGTGCTGGGGCCGCTGACTGCACCTATCGCAAAGACAGCCTCGGTAATACCCGCTACCAGTGTGACGATGGCAAGAGCGGCACTCTGCGCAAAGACAGTCTCGGTAACGTCAGAGATTCGGAAAGCGGCACCACCTGGCGCAAAGACTCCCTCGGTAATGTCCGCAGCAGCGAAGGCACCACCTATCGCAAAGACAGTCTGGGTAATGTGCGGGTCAGCAATCCCGGTACCGGAGAGACCGTCACTTGGCGCAAGGATAGCCTCGGCAATCTGCGCTCCTCCGATGGCACTCGCTGTCGCACCAACTCCTTGGGGCAGGTCAGATGCGATGGTCCGAGCACCCCGCCAGCAGTGTTTGGTGCAAAGTGAACTCAGGCTGTAGTTCTGACCTGCGAGACCGCCAAGATGAATCGCTGACGCAGCGTGCATTTTGGCCAAACAGTAGAAATGATCGATTTTGGTGACCTGGCTTCATAGAGCAATCGCCCTCTGAGGGGTAGAATGACGCTCCTTTGATAGCTTGAACTGAGCGCCGTTAAGGCCAATAGAGCACTTATGAGTAGCGAAGAACACCTGGTTAAGCTGGGCTTTAAATTTGGTAAAAATGGGGCTCACTCGGCTAGAAGCTTGATGTATAGCGAGCTAAAAACGCTGCTGGATGGTCGCCCTGAGCAGGCAACCCGGCATGACTATCAGCAAGATATCGAGCTTTACAATGTGCTGCATAAAAGCAGCGACAATGCCCGCAAGTTGACGTTCCGCCACCTGGTCGATCTGTATGGTATCTCCCCAGAGATCCCGTTGTTTCACGTTTTTCGCCAGCTATGGGAGCGAAATGAAGAGGCTCAGCCGCTGTTGACCCTGCAACTCGCGCTGGCCAGAGACCCGTTGTTAAGGCAGACCCAGGCGCTGATCGGTATGACCCCGTTGGGGCAGGTGTTGGAACGTGAACAGGTAGAACACGTTTTAGCCACCCCGGATCCTGATCGTTTCAGCCCGGCTTCCCTGCGCTCGTTTGCCCAGAATATCAACGGCAGTTGGACGCACGCCGGGTTCCTGCAAGGCAAATACAAAAAGGTCAGAACTAGTCCGGTCGTGACCTATGTCAATGCGGCATTTGCACTCTTTCTCGGTCACTGTGAAGGGCGTGCCGGGCAAGGGCTGTTTCAGACTCCCTGGTTTCAATTGCTAAGCCTGGATCCGGCAGAGGGATATGAGTTGGCCTACATGGCATCGCTGCATGGCGTAATTAGCTACAAGCAGGCCAGTGGCATTGTCGAAATCCGCTTCCCCCTTTGGTCAATAGCGCCAGCATCTTGAGGAGAACGAGAGCATGGGTGATCGCCTCTCAAAACTGATCAAGCGTTTTACCACTTATATATCGGTGCCTTGGCGCTCTGTGCTATCTGCCGAAGAGCGCGCTGTCTTCGTGGTGTACCACAAAGAAGATGAGCTAAAGCTGCGGGCTCGGGTCACTGAATTTCAACTGGCCGTTGAGCAACATGGTCACCGCTGGCAATTGTTGGATATCACAGATGCATTCCCCCAGTGGATGGGGGAACACGACTATGCAGACGCCTATTTCGCCGAGCCAGAGCTGCTGGTGGGCAGTTATGAATTTTTTGCCGAAGAGCTGGCCGAGCGCCTGAAAGAGGAAGTCGATAAAACCCTGGGGAGCAACGATGTAGTGGCCCTGCTGGGTACTGGCACTCTTTTTGGCTTCGCCTCTGTTTCTGGGTTAGTGAAGGCGCTCTCTCCAGTGGTAAAAGGCAAGCTGGTGGTCTTCTTCCCCGGCGAATATCACGACAACAACTTTAGTCTGTTAGATGCCAAGGATGGGTGGGGGTATCACGCCACCGCCATCTGTCACCATAACGAATAACAACAAGGAATTACGGGATGCTAAATAGAGAGATTTACAGTAACGATCCGCTGCAATCTGAGTTGGCCAACAACGGTGTGGCTGTCGTAAACGATGATCAGAGTGCCGAGTCCTTCGCTACCCTGCGTTATGAGCTTAAAACCTTTGTCTGTGATGGCGCCTATGAGGCGGGCATGCAGAAAATTCTGGCGGCCTATCTGAGCAAACTAGACGCCAAGGTTGAGCAGTCAGGTGTCTGGATCAGCGGTTTCTACGGATCGGGTAAATCTCACTTGGCCAAGATGTTGCGCACCTTCTGGACCAATCAACGCTTCTCTGATGGTGCCGATCCCTTGAGCCTGGCCGATCTCCCTGCAGGCATTCGCGAGCAATTTGCCAAGCTGTCACTGCTCTCCCAACAATACCAGGGCTTGCATGCTGCTTCGGGTACCCTAGGCGCGGGCAAGCGTGGCAACGTGCGCCTGGCGTTTCTCTCTATCATCTTCAAGTCGGTAGGGTTGCCAGAGCAATACCACCTGGCCCGCTTTGTGATGTGGTTGAAATCCCAAGGGGTACTCGATGCCGTGCAACAGTACGTCAGGCTGCATGGCAAAGCAGCAGCAGATCAAGACCCTTGGCAAAGAGAGCTGCGTAATCTCTACGTCTCTCCTGTGATGGCTCAGGCTCTGTTGCCCCATTTCGCTGACTTGGCCACCAACGCCCCAGACATGTCCAAGGTACTGCGTGCACAGTTCCCTGAGGTCAAAGACATCACCAATGACGAGATGGTCGATGCGGTTATGGATGCCCTGGAGCGCAATGGTCAGCTGCCGCTCACGCTGATCGTGCTTGATGAGGTGCAGCAGTATGTGGGCGGAGATGAAGACCGCGCCTTTGATGTGCAAGAGGTAATTGAAACCTGCTGCAAGGCGAGCCGCTTTAAATCACGCCTGCTGTTTGTTGCCACCGGGCAAAGTGCGCTAAGTGACACTCCCAACTTGCAACGCCTGATGGGCCGCTTTGTGGTCACAGTGCAACTGGCCGATACCGATGTGGATGCAGTGATCCGCAAAGTGATCCTGCAGAAAAAAGAGAGTGCCAAGGGGGCTGTCGAGGATCTGATCCAGAAAAACCTGGGCGAGATCAGCCGCCATCTGCGGGGCTCTAAGTTTGAACATCAACGGGATGACGAACAGTGGATGGTGGCCGACTATCCGTTGTTGCCGGTGCGTCGCCGTTTCTGGGAAAAGTTGCTGCCCGCGCTGGATAAAACCGGCACCGGCTCACAGCTGCGTAATCAACTGCGTATCACCCATGAGGCAACCCGTTACGGGGCCGAAAAGCCGCTTGGCTGTCTGATCCCTGCCGATTTTATTTACGATCAAATCGTCAACGATCTGGTCAATAGCGGAGTGGTGGGGCAAGAGATCTATGCCGAGATTGGCAAGCTCAAAGATGGCTCGCCTGAAGAGATCCTACAGGGGCGGATCCTCTCTCTCATCCTGATGATCAGCAAATTGCCGAGCGAAATTGACTACGGCATTCACGCCAGTGCAGAAACTCTGGCTGATTTGCTGATCGAAGATTTGGAGAATGAGAAACACGACCTGCGGCCACGGGTCAATGCGGCGCTGCAAGCGTTGGAAAAGGCCTCGCTGATCATGGCGGTGCAGTCTGCAAGTGGCGTTGAGTATCGCCTGCAAACGGCCGAGAGCCAGGCTTGGTATGACATGTATCGTCAGCAGCAAGCGGAGCTCCGTGCCGATCCAGCCAGGCTCGATGGCCTGCGCAATCAACTGGTGCACACCATAGTGCGCAAGTTGGTCAGCCAAGTACGCCTTACCCAAGGCCAGGTGGCAGAGGGGCGCACCCTGAATGTTGCGTTCGATGATGAGTTACCCAACGATGCACAAGAGAAGCTCTACGTCTGGGCACCAGCCTTGCCAGAGCGGCAGCTCCAAGAGCTGGCGCGTGCCGATAGCGCAGATAATGGGACCCTTTACCTTTACATCCCCTCTGATCGCAAGAGCGCGCTAAACGCCGCCATCGTTGATAAACAGGCGGCGACCATGACCCTGGACGTCAAACAAAATGCGGTGGTGACCGAAGCGGGTAAAGAGGCCCGTGCCGCTATGATGTCGAGCCAGCGAAATGCCGAAGCCGAGGTCAAGCGCTTGACCGCTGAGATGGAAGGGATGATGTGGCTGCGTCTCTCCGGTGGCAGTGAAGTGGGGGGCGATACCTTGGTGGCGCAACTTCAAGCTGGGGCAGAAACGGCCTGCGTGCGCCTCTATCGCAACTTCGATATGGCCGATCACAAGGAGTGGGCCAAGGTCTATACCCGTGCCAGCCAGGGGGATGCCGATGCGCTAGAAGCGATTGGCCACCAGGGTGAGGCGCAAAACCACCCGGTCTGCCGTGAAATCAAAAAGTTTATCGGGGTGATGAAAACCGGTAGTGAAGTGCGCGAACACTTTGGTAAAGCCCCTTACGGCTGGTCCCGCGACGCTATCGATGGCGCACTCTTTGCCATGTTGGCAGCTGGCGTACTTAAAGCCAGCGATACCAAACTCAACGCCACCGATGCGCGCAGCCTGGAGCGTGCCCAGGTCGGCCCGACCCAGTTCCGCCCCGAAACAGCCACCATCGGCAAGGTACAATTGATCAAGGTGCGCAGCCTGATCAACAGCTTGGGGGTGAGTTGTAACGCCGGGGAAGAGAGCAGCAAGCTTGCCGAGGCATTACAACAGGCCAAGGCGCTGGCTCGCCGTCTCGGGGGCGAGGCTCCCTTGCCACTGCCCCCCTCAACCCAGCAACTCGATGAGCTATTGGTGCTCTCGGGCAATGATCAACTGCTCGCCGCCTTTGAAGGCAAAGAGGCGCTGCAAGCAGAATACGAGAGCTGGAAAGCGCAGCTTGAGCTGGTGGCCGAACGCAAAGAGCAGTGGGACAACCTGCAAGGTCTGCTGCCCTACTGCCGTGAACTGGCGGTGTTTGCTGAGCTCATTCAAGAGTGTGAGGCGCTGCGTGCCGGTCGTACCCTGCTGCAAAGCCCTTCCCCGGTGCAGCCGCTACTCAACAAAGCCATAGACGCGTTGCGTAATGCCATCATGGCGCACTGTGACCGCTATGAGCAGGTCTATCGCGACTGCCTCCGCGATCTTGATAGTGATCCCAGCTGGTCAAAATTGAGCGGTGAGCAACAGACTGAATTGCTCGCCAAGCACGGTATTGCCAAGCTGCCCGTGCTTAAACTGGGCAGCTTGCAAGAGGTGCAACAGAGCCTGGATAACTGCTCCTGGCAGGGGTGGAACGATCGCATTGCCGCCTTGCCCTCTTACTTTGCTAAGGCACTCAATGATGCAGTGTCGCAGCTTAAACCCAAGGTCCGCCATATTTCGCTGCCCAAGCCGCTGATTGAATCAGAACAAGATCTGAAAGCCTGGCTGGCCCAGGTAGAAGATCAGGTGCGCAGCGAACTGGCCCAAGGTAACCCGGTGCGCGTCAGCTAGTGCGCTGAACAAAAGAGAAACAATAAGGCCGATGCGGCAGACTTACCGCGTCGGCGCTTAGCCCAATCCCCGCATTCTATTTAAGGAACATGGGGTCACCCATCTTCCACATATTGAGCTAACACCATGAGACAAGCCCTGGATAAGACCCTCAGAAACCAGCTGGAAAGCACCGTCCTTGCCGCCCGTGAAGTGGTTGAAACCGCCTGCCGGGAAGAGATTGAGCGCTTAGGGGTGGCTGATGCCACAGTGCCTGCCTTTCTGAACGACGCTCAGCGCAAGCTGCGTAACCGCCTGCGAGCCCACGCTCGCCAACTGGGCGACCCGCTTCACGATAATGGCAAGCAAGAGACCGTTCACCTGTTGGCCGAGATGGCCTACGAGCAGTGGCACCGCATGCTGTTTGCCCGTTTTCTCGAGCAAAACAACCTGTTGATGTATGACGCTTATACCCCGGTCACCCTGGATGAGTGCGCAGAGCTGTTAGAAGAAGAGCCCGACTGCGCCAGTGCCTGGGAGCTAGCAGGGCGCTTGGCAGCCAAGATGTTGCCCCAGGTGTTTCGGGTTGATTCTCCTGTGCTGGCGGTGCGCCTGCCCATCAACCATCAGCGCACCCTAGAAGGCTTGATCATGGCCCTGTCTCCGGCAGTCTTTGCGGCACAAGACAGCCTGGGTTGGTGCTATCAGTTCTGGCAGAGCAAGCGCAAGGACGAGGTCAACAAGTCCGGCGTGCCCATCGGGGCCGATGAGCTGAGCCCGGTCACCCAGCTCTTTACCGAACCCTATATGGTCTCGTTCCTCTTGGATAACGCCCTGGGTGCCTGGTGGGCCAAACGTCGTCTCACCGATGATCACCTGCGTCATGCCAGCGATGAGCAGGAATTACGTGAGCGCGCCGCGCTCCCTGGCGTGCCCCTCTCTTACCTACGCTTTGTTAAAGTGACGGATATCCAAGGGGAGCGCTGGCAACCGGCTGGTGGCTGGTACGACGCCTGGCCTGAAGATATCTGCGAGCTAAAAACCCTCGACCCTTGCTGCGGCTCCGGTCACTTCCTGGTGGCGCTCTTTTTGATGCTGGTGCCGATGCGTATGCACCTGGAAGGGTGTGATGCCAATACCGCCATAGAGCGTGTGATCACGCAAAACCTGCATGGTCTGGAGCTGGATGGCCGCTGTATCGAGATTGCCGCCTTTGCCCTGGCGCTCGAAGCCTGGCGCTTCCCTAATGCAGGCGGTTATCGGCCATTGCCTGCATTGCAACTGGCTTGCTCCGGGCAAGATGTGCTGGCCGCAAGTGATGAGTGGCAGCAGCTTGCCAAACAAAATCCGGAGCTTGAGCCGGCCCTTGCTTGGTTGATGCGCCAGTTTAGCGATGCCCCAGTGCTGGGCAGCCTGATCGATATCAAGCGTGCCCACTACGAGGGCAAGGCTCAAGGTGCCCCGGCCCCCTGGCAGCTACTGCTCGATGCCCAAGCGCAGAATGCAGCAGAGAGCGACGAAGAGAGCAAAGAGACACAAGTCGCGGCTCAAGGCTTGGCCCAGGCAGCTAAGTTGCTGGCCGGGAGCTACCATCTGGTGGCCACCAATGTGCCCTACTTGGGGCGAGGCAAGCAGTGCGCCGAGTTGCAAGATTTTTGTGATGAGTACTACCCGGAAGCCAAAGCCGATCTGGCCACGGTATTTTTGGAGCGCTGTCTCGACTTTAATTCCCTGGGCGGCAGTTCGACCATTGTCTTGCCACAGAACTGGTTATTTCTGACCAGTTATAAGAAGTTTCGCGAAAAGCTATTAACGGAACAAACTTGGAATCTGATTGCCCGCCTTGGCCCCAAAGGTTTTCAAACACCAATGTGGGATTTCAATGTGCAGTTAATAACTCTAAGCAAGGGTGTGGCACCTAAAGAGGCACTACTTCGTGGGGTGGATGTATCAACGCTGAAAACTGCAGAAGATAAATCAGAGCAGCTTCGTATTGAGTATTTGAAATGCGTTGAACAAGCAATGCAAGTTAGTAATTCTGATGCTCGTATTAGTTTTGATGAATCGCAAGGTACATTAATGTCTAGTTTCGCCTCGGCATTGAATGGATTACATGGTGCAGATTCTTTGCGGTTTAGGTTTAATTTTTGGGAGGTGATTGATTTTGATACATGGACCTTCCTTCAAAATACGGTAGATAAGACGACCCACTTTGGTGGGCGAGCCGAAGTTTTCTATTGGGCAGACAACGGCAAGTTTCATGAGAATAATGAAAAGGCACGTATCCAAGGATATGCAGGTTGGGGTAAGTCAGGCATTGCTGTAAGCATGATGGGTCAATTGCCTAGCACTATACACTCAGGTCATGTGTTTGATATTAGTTGTTCTCCAATCATCTCTGATGAAAATGTATATTTACCCGCACTTTGGTCTTATGTCTCTTCGGAGTTATATCATGAGGCTGTTCGTGAGATAGACCAAGCTTTAAAGGTAACTAATGCAACTCTAGTCAAAGTACCATTTGATCTTCAATATTGGACCAAAATTGCCGAAGAACAATATCCCAACGGCCTCCCTAAACCCTACACCAATGATCCCACCCAATGGATTTTCCACGGCCACCCCTGCGCCTCGGTAATTTGGGATGACACCAGCAAATGGACCAAAGAAGGGCCGGTGCGCTTTGATGAGACCGTGCTGCAAGTGGCGGTAGCTCGGCTGTTGGGTTATCAGTGGCCCGCCGAGCTGGACAAAGAGATGGAGCTGGCCGATGAGCAACGTCAGCTGGTCGATGAGGTAGCCAAGCTGAACGCCTTTGCCGATGAAGATGGTATTGTCTGCCTCCCAGCTGTGCGCGGTGAAGCTCCGGCCCATACCCGATTGGAAAAATTGTTGGTGGCGGCCTACGAGGATGACTGGAAGGCCGGAGCCCTGGATAAGCTGCTGACTGCCGTGGGTAGCAAGAGCCTGGAGCTTTGGCTGCGCGATAAGTTTTTCGAGCAGCACTGCAAACTGTTCCAACATAGACCCTTTATCTGGCATATCTGGGACGGCCTAAAAGACGGTTTCTCCGCCCTGGTCAACTACCACAAGCTCGATCGCTCGAGGCTGGAGCGCCTGATCTACACCTACCTGGGTGACTGGATCCGTATTCAGGAGCAAGGGGTAAAAGAAGCGCGTGATGGCGCCGAAGAGCGCCTCACCGCCGCCAAAAACCTGCAACAGCGCCTCGAGGCCATCTTGGCCGGTGAAAAGGGACTCGATATCTTTGTACGCTGGAAGCCCCTTGCCGAACAACCCATCGGTTGGGAGCCGGACCTTAACGATGGTGTGCGCCTCAATATTCGCCCCTTCCTCAAAGCGGCCGATGTCGGCAAAAAAGGCGCCGGTATCCTGCGCTTTAAGCCGAATATCAACTGGAACAAGGATCGTGGTAACGACGTCGCCTCTGCCCCTTGGTACACTCTTGGCCTGCAATATGGTGAAAAAGAGGGAGCGCGTATTAACGATCACCACTTGTCGCTAGAAGACAAACGCGCCGCCAGAGCAAACCAACCCAAATGATGGAAGCCCTATGATCGATACGCTCAAGACGGTCAATGTTGGCCCTGCCCCTAGCTTGTCGCTGGTCTTTGGCCAGCGGCTCAATCTGCTCACCGGCGATAATGGCTTGGGTAAGAGCTTTTTGCTGGATATCGCCTGGTGGGCGCTGACTCGCCGCTGGCCAGCTGAGATCAACCCTAAGCTCACCACAGGGCGTAAAGCCCTGCCCAGTGAGGTTGGGGAGGCGAGCATCAGCTTTTCATTTACCGCCAAGAGTAAACGTGAAGAGTACCAGAGTACCTTCGCCCGCCGTGAACAAAGCTGGACCGGCCGCCCCGGGCGGCCTGCCAACCCTGGCCTGGTGCTCTATGCCATGGCTGACGGTAGTTTCGCGCTATGGGATCCGCACCGTAACTACTGGCGCACCCAGGGAGAGCTCGATATTCAAGAGCGTCTGCCCGCTTATGTTCTTAGCCCTAGCGAGGTATGGGATGGCCTGGCCAGTAGCGATGGCAGTTGGTTGTGTAATGGCCTTATTCGCGATCTAGCCAGCTGGCAAAAAGAGAAAGGGGCGGCATTTAAACACCTGAAAGCGGTACTTAAGGCGCTCTCCCCTTCTCCTGATGAGATCCTGACCCTGGGAGAGCTAACCCGGATCAGCCTGGATGATGCGCGGGATATCCCGACCATCCGCATGCCGTACCAAAAAGATGTTCCGGTGGTGCATGCCTCATCAGGGATGCGGCGTATCTTAGCCCTGGCCTATCTGTTGGTGTGGGCCTGGCAAGAGCATCAGCAGGCGGCCAAGCAACTGGGGGAACCGGTGACCCCCCAGATCACCTTTTTGATCGACGAGATTGAATCTCACCTGCACCCCAGCTGGCAGCGCAGCATAGTGCCCACCTTGCTGAGCGTCATGGGGTTGCTTGATAAACAGGCCAAGGTGCAGTTGATCACCGCGACCCATTCCCCCTTGGTGATGGCCTCGGTCGAGCCGCTGTTTGATGCCAGCCAAGATGCCTGGTTTGATCTGGATCTGGCCCAAGGCGAGGTGATGCTCACCCGGCGAGATTTTGAAAAGCAGGGGGATGTCACCAGTTGGTTAACCAGCGATGCCTTTGACTTACCCAGTGGGCGACCGAAAGAGTACGAGCAGCTGATCAAGCAGGCTTCGGCGCTCTTGGGGCAACCGGCTCCAGATCCCCAGGCGCTCGCTGCCATGTATCAGCAATTGCTGCTCGCGTTAAAGCCGACCGATGATTTTCTGTTTCGCTGGCGCGCCATCTGCGATAAGAAGGGTTGGCCGTTATGATCCCGGTGTCATTGCAACCTGAGCCTGCCGATGTTGATGCCAGAGTGCGCCAGCCGGGGCTCGATTGGTTAGCCACAAATGGCATAGCGCTCAATGCGCCACCACCGGATGCATCCAAGTTACCCAACTATTGGACGCGTTCTAACAAGCAGTTGTGGGATACCTACAGTGGTGTTTGCGCCTATCTGGCGATCTATTTTGAGTGGGTTATTGGCGCGGCCTCGACCGACCACTTTGTGGCCAAATCGCAAAATGCAGGGGATGCCTATGAGTGGGATAACTACCGTCTAAGCGCCCTTGGTCCGAACCGCAATAAGAATAAGTTTGATGATGTGCTAGACCCCATCGGCTTGGCCCCTGAGACCTTTATCATCAACTTTGCCAATGGCGAGATTGCGGTCAACCATGCGCGTTATCCTGCCGGAACGCCGCATGCCGATGCCGCCGCTGAGACCATTACCCGTCTCAAGCTCGATAGCCCGGAGCATAATCAGATGCGCGCCCGCCATTATGACAACTATCTGAGAAATGACTGTTCGCTCGTTTTTTTACAACGCCACTCTCCCTTTGTTCATGGCGAGCTGATCCGCCAGGGGTTGGCTTAAGCCTTAAGGCGCGAAACAGAATCGAGAATTCCATGCAAGTTATCGACTATCTGGTTACTCAATTGCGCGACAGCGCGCGTTATAACTCTCAGGTGCAGGTACCGCCCGCAGTGGTGCTCTGGACCGATGAAACCCGGCAGTGGCAAGCTGCCATGCCGATTATCAAGCGCTATTTACCCGAGCTGCTCGAGCTGGGGGAGTATCTGCCCGCCGAACGCACCGGCCCTGCCATTTGGCTAAAGTGCTTGATTGCAGGTACTGCACCAGAGCAATCCCTGCCTGCTGATGCCATCCCGATCCTCTATCTGCCCGGCGTCAGTCGCAAAGATCTGCGGGCCATCGACCAATGCTCGCTTGCTCTGCAACCCCTTGCCGAGTTGCAGTATCGCGGCTGCTGGTGGGCCTATAACACTGCCGGTCGGGATTGGAGCGTCGGTTCTTTTTTAAGTAATCCCAAAGTGGGGTTGCAGCTTGATGTCGCCAAAGATGGTAAAACCCAGCAAGCGTTGCTAGAGGTGTTGCCTGATCTGCTTGAAGCTCAGGCCGCCAGTTTGCAGGGCAAACGGTTAGAAACTAGCGATCTCTATGCGTTGGCGGGGGGCGACCCAATCCGCAATATGCTGGCTTGGCTCAATGAGCCTGAGGCCATCCAAAAGGAGTGGCAGCAGAGCAACCGCTGGCAGCACTTCTGTGGGCAGAGCCAAGATGCGTTTGGTATTGATCCTGCCAACGCTGAGATCTCCACATTGTTGCCGCTGCTGTGTGATGCACAGGGACCTTGGCAAACGGTGTGGGAGCGTTTTAGCGACACGGCTGCACACCATGTTTCGCTCGTAAAGACACTGCACGAGGTACAACCTAGCGAATTGCTCTTTGAACCAGCCCGATACCCCTTTTGCAATCAGCATGAAGAGCAACGATTAGCGCAGACGCTCACTGCTTTGGTAGCTGAAGAGGTGGCAACCATCCGTACTCGCCTAATGTCACTCAACGCTGAGCATGCAATGCGGCGTGAGTGGTTGTGGGCCGGGCTCGGGCTCTCGCCCTGGGCGATGCTGCTTGCCCCCTTGGCTCAACTTGCCGAGCTGACTCGTCAACCATTGGGAGGGCCGGATATCGAGACCATGGCCAGCCATTACCAGGAGAAGGTTTGGCAGACCGATGATCTTGCCCTGCTGGTGATGGCCTTGGCGAGCGATAGCGCCATGGAGCAGGTAGCCGCCGCGCTGCTTGGCAAACTGTATACCCCTTGGTTGGAGGCGGTGACCCTGCATTTCCAGCACTTGGTGAAGAGCCAGGGTTATCCTGGTGGTCAGGGAGTGCAAGAGCCAGTCGGCTCATACCAGGGCGCCAGTACCGTGCTCTTTTTTGTCGATGGCTTGCGTCTTGATATGGGCCACCGTCTTCAGCATCTACTGGAGAAGGCTACCCTGCAAGCCAGCTTGAAAACCCGTTGGAGTGCGCTCCCCAGTTTGACTGCGACCGCTAAAGCGGCAGTGACGCCCCTTAGCCCCTTGTTGATCGGTGATCTGGAAAACGACGATTTTGTCCCGCAGTTTGCCGACAGTGGCGCTGATTTCTCGAGCCATCATTTCAAGAAGGGGCTAGCCCAAGCCGGTTGGCAATATCTGGAAGGTCACGATTGTGGTGAGCCAGAGCAAGGTAAGGCCTGGGTGCAATGTGGCGACCTGGATAATCTGGGCCACGAGCGTCAGCAAAGCCTGCCGAAATTTATCGATCATGCCTTAAAAGGGGTGGTTGAGCGGATAGTGAGCCTGCTGGAGGCCGGTTGGACGAGGGTACATGTGGTGACCGACCATGGTTGGTTATGGAGCCCAGAGAAGTTACCTAAGGCTGAGCTGACCAAACACATGACGGAACTGCGCACTCCGCGCTGCGCCATTTTGAAAGGTAATGGCCAGAGTGACTACCTACAATGCCCCTGGCATTGGAACCCCGCAGTGCGAGTAGTGATGGCCCCCGGGATCAGTTTGTTCCAGGCGGGGGATCACTATAATCACGGCGGTGTGAGTCTGCAGGAGTGCTTAACGCCAGAGTTGATGGTTTCAAGGTAGCAAGGGTATAGGTGGGAGTTGTTGGTACAACTCCCTGTTTGAAATGGCAAAGAAAAAAGTAGGTAAAAAAGTAGCACCTATCGTCCAGCGTCGTGGTGGCGTTGAGTCGAGAAGTATCTGGAATATTGCTGCCGCTGTGAGCCAGGATCAGTTGTCCTATCATGCACATGATGAGGCACTGCCTTTTATTATATCACCAGCGAGCGGATGGCCCTACTCAACGGCTGGATCGTCTACTGACGCGGAGGGCTATATTCGAATTTACCATCATCGAGATTATCTATTTAGGAAGTTAAATACGACTCCGATAGTTGGTAATGTTAATATTAAGCCTCCAAAAAAGAACAAGAACAAACGAAAAATATTAACTTTGTCACATATAGGAGGACCATCATCATTTATATCCCCAGCGTCAGCTATAGATAACTTACTCATCGAGATAGCAGAGCTGAATCAACTTCATGATTACAATGAGAGACAAAGTATAGCATCTTCTCTTTCTATATCGCTTTTGAATGATTGGCCTTATTCAAGAGGAGCAGCTCAATCTGAGCTTGATGAGTATATTAGAGTCTACCATCATCGAGATTATTTATTCAAAAAGTTAAACACGACCCCGATAACACGGCGTGCTGAAAACAAAAAATTCAAAAATAAAAGTTCTGGACGTGAGATTTTAACTCTGCGTAAAGTGGGGGATGTGGCACAATTTTCGTGGCCCACGACCGCTATACTCACGTCAAATCACAGTTTGACGGAGATTAACTGGCCTAAGATTGGCATCCTACAAGCGGTTGGGTATAGAGTCGGCGATAAAGGGTTGTTTAAAAATGAACGACAAAAGATTTTAAACGAAGTATATAAAAACCAATTGCCATTGGTCGAAAGCCAGTCCTATATGGATGAATGGGGTTTTCCTAAATCATCGCAAAGGCTATATAAAATCGCATATACTATTGCTGCTCTGGTCAGAAATGCAAAAAGAAAAACAAAGGCCGATATGCGATGTGCAATAAGTGAGTGGGAAAGTGATCTCTCTTGGTTAAGAGATAAGTACTATGTTGATATGATGTGGGATTGGCCATCTACTTAAAATAAATGGCCAACTGTATGAAGTCATTTTTTGAAAATGGAGTGACTTTTAATCCTTGTCGATGACATGTTGGTTTCATCAGTTGACGATGCCAGCGCCACACCCCGCTTAAATAAAACGATGATGGTGTCATCGTAGTCAATATCTAAATAGCTGTTCCGAATAGTAGATCACCGGAGGAAGGGAACTCAGTCCAGTTTGTGCGATCTGATTAGTCGCTAAACAAAACAAGCCACACCC
>NZ_JBFOCN010000049.1:0-39530 GCF_040907815.1 Aeromonas sp. s6 | reverse complement strand
TGGATTTGACCCCATAGGTCCAGACACTTTTTCCCGCTTAGGGTTGTGATACCCGACTGCGCAGAAATTCCCGTGGTGAACGGTATCCCAAGGCGCTGTGCGGGTGGTGCTCGTTATAATGCTCAAACGCGATAGCCAAATTGCCTACCGCTGTTCGGCTATCCGGTTTTGGCATCATCTCGATATAGTCTCGCTTCATCGTCTTCACGAAGCTTTCCGCTATACCGTTACTCTGTGGGCTTCTCACTGCTGTCGTTCTGGGCTCCAACCCGATTTCTCGTGCAAACGCGCGGGTCTCATGGGCTCGATACGCCGAGCCATTATCAGTCAGCCACTCCACCGGTGATGCCGGCAACGAATCCCCAAAGCGACGTTCGACAGACCTCAGCATGACATCTTGCACAGTGTCACTATCGTAACCCCCAGTACTGGCCGCCCAGTCCAACGCTTCCCTATCGCAGCAATCCATGGCGAACGTGACACGTAGTTTTTCACCGTTATCGCAGCGAAACTCGAAGCCATCTGAGCACCACCGTCGATTGCTCTCCTTGACGGCAACACGCCCCTTATGTGCCTGCTGGGCCAATGGTGCAGCTGGTTTTCTTTCCAGCAGCAAGCCATGCTCGCGCATGACGCGATATACCCGCTTAGCGTTTACCACAGGTTGTTCTGTTGCCTCAGACTGACGCCGTAACAGCGCCCAGACCCGGCGATAGCCATAGGAGGGAAGCTCTGCCATCGCCTCCATGATACGGCCAAGTAAGGCTGCATCATCACGCTGGCGATGATGACGACCATCTTGCCAACCCGGTTTTCGATGAACACGAACGGATAGCTGCGCACGCGATACATTAAGAGCCTGGCTCACAGCACTTAATCGTCGTCCCCCGGCAACAAGGGCGCATGCGCAATCCATTTTTTTGCTCGACCATACTCCACGGCTTCTTTGAGGATCTCGTTCTCCATGGTCTTCTTCCCGAGCAGACGCTGAAGCTCTCGGATCTGCTTGATGGCAGCAGCCAACTCGGAAGCAGGAACAACATCCTCACCGGCGGTGATCGCCGTGAGAGACCCTTCTTGGAATTGCTTACGCCATTTGAAAAGCTGGTTTGCGTTGACGTCGTGCAAGCGAGCAACATGAGAGACGGTCATCCCGGGCTCAAAGGTCTGCTGCACGATGGCGATCTTTTCTTGTGGAGTCCGGCGTCGACGGCGCTCGGCCCCTGTTAACACTTCGACCATCTTCTCGTTGTGACTAGTACTGAACATAGCTCCAAGACTACCTCTTAAGTTAAGAGGGGCGAAGTGTCTGGATCTTCAAGGGGCCAATCTAGGAATAACGCCATTGGGGATACACACATATCTGTCTTTCTCCCTCCTCGCTGATGACGAAAAAACAAGCCTCCCAGCCTCGGGCTGGGGATACTTGTTTTGTTGTTCTGGTGAGGTAGATGAACCCCCGTAACAGTCGAAGGATGGACTAACCTACTGAGCCGCTGACCGGTTTCGAGTTGGGTTAGCCCATCGCTCCTTGCCCTGCATGGAAAGGCAACCTCGGCAGTACCACTGCCAGTGCCGAACCGCCGCTGGTTCCTGTTCCTCTCCTGTCCGGTGCGATGGTTACGCAGCCACTGAGACGGTGAACACGCCCATCTGGTAGTAACTGACGAAGTTCGACTCCCACATCGTATAGAGCTCCTTAGCCGACGCAGGTCCCATCTGGCCGTAACGGAGCAGGTAGTATTCTTCGCTCAAAAAGTTGAAGTCGATCTCCTTGACCAGCTCAGCCATCTCTTCCGGCCCCTGATAGCTAAAGTCCGTCACGTAATCGAATTGCCACCGGTCTTTACGCTTGAGCAGCCGTATTTCTACCGGATGAAACCCGCCACGAACCGGGCCGTAATCCGGGTCTCGGAAGTTGAAGACCAGACTGGATTTTCCCTTCAGCACCATTCCAGATCTAACCAGTTCCTGATCCAGAATACTCATCAATGCCTGACTGACAGGCAGGGCAAAATCGCCCGCAAATGGGATCGTCATAATCACCTCAGATTGATTGTTTAGGGGGGCTCACCCTTGGACAGGTGAGCACTATGCAGGGGTTATTCGATGGTAGAAGTTACGGTACAGAGCTCATTGGTTAGCGAACCCAAGCGCTCAAGGTAATCAGGCACCAGTTCATGCAGCATCGGATTGCCGTCAGCCTTCTGGATCAACTTCAGTCCGTCCGAGCGCAGAATGGCTGATAAGAATCCGGCATTGTTGGCGCTGCCCCCTTTAAACAGTCGCTTCATAACGCTGGATTTAAACGGCTTGTCTGCGGGCAAGGAGCACAACACATCGTCAATCGCCGACAGCGCAATCCACTCCTTGCTATGCAGACCCCCACCCTGATTACCGGTGATTTTCAGGAACAGCTCGCCAGTGTCTTCATGACGACCGATGGCATAGAAAATAAGCCCTTCTGATCTGGTACTGAGTTTCTCGGCGGTATGGTTGAGCAAGGTGCGTATGGGCGCAGGGCCGCCGGGCACGGAGTCTGCGGTGTCGCCGGGTCCAGGCCTGGCCTTGTCGGCGTCAGCCGCAAGGGCTGGCGAGAGGGGGTCGGCGCAGCCGCTTGCTCCGGATGTGAGAGGGCTCTCGTCGGCTGGCGTGGTGCTGGCTGGTTTAGGGGTCTCTTCAACGCGGTTTTTACGGGGTCTTGTCATGATAGTTTCCTTACAACGTCGTTAGATAACCGGAGGTTGCGATCTCCAGACCATCGGTAGATGGGTCATAGATAAAGGGTCATAGAAAACGCGATAGCGTGACAGGACCGACTCCATCACTGTCACAGTGATCTCATTCGGTCTTTCGCGGATTGACGGTGGTGCGACTTAACCGGCAGTGCGGCTAATGCCGAGGTGATGACCGATAAATCATCCAGATAACCGGCAAATGGAATGGGATCTGGTACCACGTCGAACGGATTTACCAGATAAGCCAGCGCACCGATGATGAGCGCATAGCACCAGACCGGCAGATCGCCATCCGTGAGCAGGACATACAACAGCACGGCCTTTTCCAACAGCTCCTTAATTCCCTTGATGTCTTTTAACTTGCGCATGATGTCGCTATGACTGGGATTACTCATGGTGCATCGCCTCCAGGGTGGGAAGCAGCGGTGCATTTGAGTGGATCAGCAGGTAAATCCCCGCCCCCTCATCGTTGAGGATTGCCAACAACAGACGCCAATCTTCGGATATGGCGAACTCTTGCTCCGGGTAACGCAAACCGAACATCACCTGATTCTGGGTATGCTGTGGCATGGCTTGGAACTCACTCACCGAGTCCGTCATCTCGATAATGACCAGACTACAACCGGTCGTGTCCCAGAATGCCCTTGCCTCCTCTACTGATGAAAAGGGTTCGATAATTTGCTCCATGACCATTGGGTAAATGTCCGGGTAGGCCGCGAGCAGGGTTGCCTCCGGCCATTCCATACAAGTTTTCATTGTTTTTCTCTCCAATAAGAAAGCCCTTAAGCTCGGCTGAGCTTAAGGGCCTGGGAACTGTGACATGTGGACCAACAGCCGATGTGGCAGCGCTGTCTGGTTATTAATATCTGTTTATAAACAATACCTTTTCGGTCACTCCGCCTGGATCATTGACGAGAGACCTTCGCTGATATTGCGACTGCGCTCAGAAGTCAGCTTTGCATAACGTTGAGAGGATTGAATGCTGGCGTGGGCCAGTTGCGCCTTGACGTCATACAGGCTGTATTGCCCGGAAGAGACCAAGGCACTGGCGACAGAATGACGAGCCGTATGGAAGCAGACCTCATCGCGGTCTTCGATACCCGCTTTCTGCAACACCCGTTCATAGGCACATCTGGGTTCACCAATGGGCTTGCCCTGACATCGAATATGCTGGCTCGCGAACACATAGGGATTACCGGCTATTCTGGGGAGCTTCTCCAGAATATCGATAGCCAATGTGCTCAGGTAAATGATCCGGCTCTTGCCATTCTTGGTCAGGGGTACGAACAGCGTCTTATCCTCCCAGTTCACATGTTCCCATTTAACGAGTAACACCTCTGATTTTCTTGCCCCCGTCAGGTAGAGCATCGCGATGAAGCTGCCTGCAGCTTGATTGCGATCCTGCAATGCCACCTCAATGACCCGTTTCATCTCTTCAATTGATAGGAAGCGTGTCCTGGCATTGTCCTCCTTCAACAGCTTGATCTTGGCCGCCTCGTTGGTGTCCAGAATGCCCCAGCGCACCGCATAGCTACCCATGGTCTTTAACTGGGCCAGCACACGGTTGGCGGTACTCGGTGCGTAGGCCGTCTGCTGAGGGTTGTTAGGGTGAACCATCTCCGATTGCAACTGCAGGACATCCATCGCCTTGAGCTGTCGGTAACGCATGGCCCCAAAGCGTGGTTCTATGTTGTGTTTGAACCGCTGAATATCGCTGTTGATCGACCGCTTGCCGATGGTCTTGAGGTGCGGCAAAAAGGTCTGCCAGAAGAACTCCGAAAGGGTGGGCTCAGTTTTGTAGCTATCCCGCTCTGCTACCGGGTCGATGCCTTCTGCCAGCATCGCCTTGTACTTGCGGGCAATGGTCCTGGCTTGGCTCACCTCGATATCGCCGAATCGTCCCAAAGCGATGCTGCGCTTCTTGCCCTGGAGGGTATAGCGCAGTAGGAAACGCTTACTGCCTTGGCTTTTTCCTGACAAGAGTTTTAAGCCAATGACCTCTGTATCGGAGAACTCCAGTTCAGTAGCGCCTGCGTCTCGTTGTTGTGCGGGCAAAGCCTTGATGGCTGCATTGGTAAAGCGAAATTTGGTCTGCATAGATACCTCCGATGATGGGTTAGATCATGGGATTAATATCTGTTTCAAAGAGGATTCAATGCGGGTTTGGGAGGGGTGAAGACGAAGGGGTAACGGTGAGCGGCACTTGCTTCAGCACCAGAAACAGACCCCGGAAAAGTCCGGAGCAGTAGCCTACCAAACGTCCTTGGCTATGTTGGAAGACTGAGCAGGTTGTTCGCAACGAATTGCAGGAAGTAGTAAGTCGCTTAGACAAGAAATGGACAAGAAAGGAAAACTGACAGAGGGAAAACGCTGGGGAGCAGAAACAAAAACGACGCAATGAAGCGTCGTATCTGTTTAATCTGTAAGGCTTTTTTCTTCAATTTTAATGGTGCCCGAGGCCGGAATCGAACCGGCACGACGCGAACGTCGAGGGATTTTAAATCCCTTGTGTCTACCGATTTCACCACTCGGGCACCGCAATCGGTATCAAGCTCGCGTGGCGGGCTTGTCAATATGGAGGCACGTTCCGGAGTCGAACCGGACTAAACGGATTTGCAATCCGCTGCATAACCGCTTTGCTAACGCGCCATGCAAAAGAGAGAGAAACTCTCTATTGTCTGAATTTGGAGCGGGAAACGAGACTCGAACTCGCGACCCCGACCTTGGCAAGGTCGTGCTCTACCAACTGAGCTATTCCCGCATCGGTCTGGCTGACTGCCTGACTGTGAGAACGCATTCTAGCGATGTTCCCAGCCCAGTCAACCAAAAACATTTAATACGCTGATCGTTCGGGTGTTTTTTACCCTTTTCCCACACTTTTGCAGCTCATGGCCGTTTCTCGGCGCCAGTGGCAGAGAAACGGCCATCTTCCCGTTTGGACTAGAACCGGGAGTGGTAGCTCAGATCGCCCCAGGCGGCCTTCATGTACTGGAACATGGACCAGAAGGTGAGCACGGTGGCCACGTAGAGCAGCACATAAGCGAGCCACACCATCCAGATGTCGTATTGCCAGATGAGGCCGGTGAGCGACACCATCTGGATCATGGTCTTCCATTTGCCAATCCAGCTGACCGCCACCGAGGAGCGCTTGCCAAGCTCGGCCATCCATTCACGCAGGGCGGAGATGATGATCTCCCGGCCAATCATGGTCATGGCGGGGATGGTGACCCAGACGGTGTTGTAGTGCTCGACGATGACCACCAGGGCCGCCGCCACCATGATCTTGTCGGCCACCGGATCGAGGAAGGCGCCAAAGGCGGTGGATTGGTTCAGCTTGCGGGCAAGATAGCCGTCAAACCAGTCGGTTGCGGCCGCCAAGATAAAGACGATGGCCGCCGCCATGTAGGACCACTGATAGGGAAGGTAGAACAGGATGACGAAGACGGGGATGAGCAAAATCCGAAAGAACGTCAGCAGGTTAGGAATATTTGTCATTATTTTCAGCCACTTCTTGTATGCCGCTACATGGTAGCCCCAAGCCGATCGCGGATGCAACCGAACTGGCGCCCGCCTTGGTCCATTAATCCATCAATAACCTCAGGATGCCGGTCATTATGGCATTTGGGAGCCCCCTGCGTCACGGCTCTTGTGCGCAGGCGGCACGCCCTGATGCCCCCTGGCGTGACCTCCTTCACACCAAAGGCAGCGCTAGAGCGAGTGCAATGCGTCGTGGATGGACTGGGCCAGCTCCTGGCTGATGCCGGGCACCTTGGCGAGCTCGTCCACCCCGGCCTTTTTCACCTCCTGCAAACCCCCCAGGTATTTGAGCAGCGCCTGTCGCCGTTTCGGCCCCACCCCGGGAATCTCTTCCAGGGTACTGGTGGTGCGGGCCTTTGCCCGCCTGGCCCGGTGGCCCGTGATGGCAAAGCGGTGGGATTCGTCGCGAATGTGCTGAATGAGGTGCAAGGCGGGCATATCTGCCGGCAGGTGCAGCTCTTCGTGGCTGTCCCCCAGGATCAGGGTTTCCAACCCCGCCTTGCGGGTCACCCCCTTGGCGATGCCCACCAGCAGCGGATATTTGCCACCGAGAAACTCCAGCTGGCGCGCCAGGATCTCCTCGGCGCGGCGCAACTGGCCGAGGCCGCCGTCGATGAACAGCACATCCGGCACCTTGTCCGGCTCCTGCTGCTTGCCAAAGCGACGCTCCAGCGCCTGCTCCATGGCGGCGTAGTCATCCCCGCCGGTGATGCCGTCGATGTTGAAGCGGCGGTATTCCGAGGAGAGCGGCCCCTCCCGGTTGAACACCACGCAGGAGGCCACGGTGCGCTCCCCCATGGTGTGGGAGATATCGAAACATTCCATGCGGGCGATGGGGGTCTCGAGCTCCAGCAGCTCCTCCAGCTGATCATAACGGGCGGTGATGGTGCTCTTGTGGGCGAGGCGCGAGCGCAGCGCGGTCTGGGCATTGATGGAGGCGAGCTTGATGAAGCGGGCCCGTTCGCTGCGCGTCCGGCTCACCACCCGCACCTTGTAGCCGGCGGTCTGGCTCAGGGTGTCGGCGATGACGCTCTCATCCTCCAGCGCCACGTCCAGCAGCACCTCGCTCGGGATCTGCCGTCCCCCCTGCCCCGACAGATAGAACTGCAGCAGGAAGGATTGCACCACCTCGTCAAGCGGGGTATCGGCCGGCACTTTCGGGAAGTAGCTGCGCGATCCCAGCACCTTGCCCTGGCGGATGAAGAGCACGTGGATGCAGGCGGTCCCCTGCTCGAAGGCCACCCCCACCACGTCGAGCTCGTCCAGCACGTTGCCGCTCACCGACTGCTGCTCGGTGACCCGGCGCAGGGCCTGGATCTGATCCCGGTAGCGGGCCGCCTCCTCGAAGCGCAGATCGCCGCTTGCGGACTCCATCTTGCCCACCAGTTCGCAGATCACCTGCTGGTTCTTGCCCGCGAGGAACAGCTTGGCCAGCGCCACCTGCTGGGCATACTCGGCCTCGCTCACCAGCCCCGCCACGCAGGGGCCGGCGCAGCGCTTGAGCTGGTAGAGCAGGCAGGGGCGGGTACGGTTGGCATAGACCGCATCCTCGCACTGACGCACCGGGAAGATCTTCTGCATCAGGTGCAGGCTCTCGCGTACCGCGCCGCCGGAGGGGTAAGGGCCGAAATACTCCCCCTTCACCTTGCGGGCGCCGCGATGGACGCCGATGCGCGGGTGCCGATGGTCGGTGATGATGATCCAGGGGTAGGACTTGTCATCCCGCAGCAGCACGTTGTAGCGGGGCTGGTACTGCTTGATGAGGTTGTGCTCGAGGATCAGCGCCTCGGTCTCGGTGTGGGTGACCGTTACCTGCACATCGGCAATCTGGCGCACCAGGGTGCGGGTCTTGATGCTGTCGACATTTGCCCGAAAGTAGGAGGCGAGCCGTTTCTTGAGATCCTTGGCCTTGCCCACGTAGATGACGGTGCCGCCGCTGTCGTACATGCGGTAAACACCGCTCTGGTGGGTGACGGCACTCAGGAATGCCTTGCTGTCAAAATGGGGCTCGGGAGAGAGGGTCATCGGCAACTCGACTCAACGGATGAATGCAAAAAGACGGGGAGAGCATACTGCCCACAGCCTGCAAAAAGCAAAAGGCGGCCGGTGCCGCCTTTGGTGTCCACACGCCCCCGTTACAGGGTATCGGCATCCAGCATGCCATAACGAATGGCCAGATGGGTCAGCTCCACGTCACCGTTGATCCCCAGCTTGCTGAACAGGCGGTAGCGGTAGCTGTTGACCGTCTTCGGGCTCAGGTTGAGTTGCTCGGAGATGTCGGTCACCTTCTGCCCCTTGGTGATCATCATCATGATCTGCAGCTCCCGCTCGGAGAGGGACTTGAAGGGGTTCTCGTCGGCGGAGGCGAACTGGCTCAGGGCCATCTGCTGGGCGATCTCCGGGGAGATGTAACGCTGACCGGAGTGAACCAGGCGAATGGCGTGGATCATCTCGTCCGGCGCGGCCCCCTTGGTGAGGTACCCGGCGGCGCCCGCCTGCATCACCTTGGTAGGGAACGGATTTTCTGAATGAATGGTCAGCACTATGATGCGCACATCGGGGCGGATCCGCAGGATCTTGCGGGTCGCTTCCAGACCGCCGATGCCCGGCATGTTCATGTCCATCAGGATCACATCGGGGTGATGTTGCCGACAGAAGGCCACCGCGGTTTCCCCGCTCTGCGCCTCGCCCACCACCTTGATCCCGCGGACGTCTTCCAAAATGCGTCTTATCCCTGTACGCACCAACTCATGATCATCGACCAGGAATACATTAATCACCCAAACACCCCGTTTTTATCTCGTTATATGCCAGTTAGGGTTAACACGGCGTCTTGCATCATAACCAAACTCGATGATTTGGCAAACCATGGGCGGGAAAAGTTTGAAATTGCTCGTAAAATCCGTTTTAAATCAAATTATTATACAAAGAATCAATTAAAAAACGGCGCCCTGGGGCGCCGTATTGCATCAAAGCCGTTCCGCCAGCCTCAACCGGCCAGCAGCGCACGTACCTTGTCGAGATCGGCCTGAGTGTCCACCCCCACCGGCGGGGCTTGCAGCGCCTGGGCCACGTGGATCTTCTCCCCGTACCAGAGCACCCGCAGCTGCTCCAGGGCTTCGACCTGCTCGAGCACGCTCGGCGCCCAGTCCACGTAACGCTGGATGAAGCCGGCGCGATAGGCGTAGATGCCGATGTGGCGCTGGTAGTGATCGCCAATCTGCTCGCGGCTCCCCGCAACGCGATCGCTGGCCGCAAAGCGGTCCCGATCCCAGGGGATGCTGGCGCGACTGAAATAGAGGGCATACCCCTCCCGGTCGGTCACCACCTTGACGGCATTGGGATTGAACGCCTCTTCGGCATCCCTGATCGGCACCGACAGCGTCGCCATGGGCGCGCTGGCCGCGGCCAGGTTGTCCGCCACCTGGCGGATGATGACGGGGGGAATGAGGGGCTCGTCCCCCTGCACGTTGACGATGATGGTGTCGGCGGCAAAGCCGTAGTGACGGCACACCTCGGCCAGACGCTCGGTGCCGGACTGGTGATCCGGTGAGGTCATGCACACCTCGAACCCGGCAGCGGCGGCAAAGGGAGCCAGAGCCTGCTGCACCCGCTCGTCATCGGTGGCGACGATCACCCGATCGGCGCCCGATTGCAGGGCCTTCTCCACCACGTGCTGCACCATGGGCTTGCCGTGAATGTCGGCCAGCGGCTTGCCCGGCAGCCGGGTGGAGGCGTAACGGGCAGGAATGACGACGACGAAACTCATAGCTTCAGCTCTTCCAGCGCCAGGTGGCGGGCCCGGTTCTCCAGCAGCACCGGGATCCCCTCCTCCAGGGGATAAGCCAGTCTATCGAAGCGGCAGATGAGCTCCTGAGGGCCCTCGGCGTGCGCTTGATAGTGCAGTTTCCCCTTGCAGACCGGGCAGGCGATGATGTCGAGCAATTTAATATCCAGTGCCACAACGAAACTCCTTTAACGATTTCCCACAGGCGATCTTGCCTGGCATGTCAATGTGCAGGGCCAGCCCCCGAGTCCGGGCGCTGGCCGTCTGTTCCAATCCGGTGGCGCCCCGTCAGGGCGCCTGGTGCTTGTCCCCCCCGGGCTGCGGGCCCAGGGTGCGCAGCAGCGCCTCCCCCAGGGCATCGGGCAGCTCGGCGCTGACCGGCAGATACCACCAGTTGTCCGGGGCGAAGGGGCGGCACTTGACCGCATCCTTCTCGGTCATCAGCAAGGGGCGCTGGCCGAAGCGGGCCAGCAGCTCGGCGGCGTCGAACGCCTGGTGATCCCCGTAGCCGACGCTCTGCACCAGCTCGTAACCAAGGGCGGTCAGGGTGGCGAAGAAACGGGGGGGATGGCCGATGCCCGCCAGGGCATCCACCGGCCCCGAGAGGGGGGCCGTGAGAGGCGCATCGTCGCACACCCGGCGCAGGGTATCCGGCACCAGGCGCATGGCATATTCGCCACGGGCGGGTTCGCCGCCGTTGCAGATGATGGCGTCCACCCGCTTGAGGCGGGTCGTGGGCTCGCGCAGCGGCCCCATGGGCAGCAGACAGCCATTGCCAAAGCGGCGCGCCCCGTCCACCACCACTAGTTCGATGTCACGGGCCAGGGCATAGTGCTGCAGGCCGTCGTCGGTGACGATGATGTCCACCTCACCGCTTTGCTCCAGCAACCGCACCGCATCGGCCCGTCTGGGGGCCACCGCCACGGGGCAGCCGCAGCGCCTTGCGATGAGCACGGGCTCATCCCCGGCCTCGGCCGGGGTGCTGCTCTCATCCAGTCGATAGGGGTAATGGGGCGCCTTGCCGCCATAACCGCGGCTGACCACGCCTGGGCGCCAGCCCCGGGCCTGGAGTTGTTCTACCAGCCAGACCACCACCGGGGTCTTGCCGTTGCCCCCCACCGAGAGATTGCCCACCACCACCACCGGCAGGGTGGCCCGATAGGCGCTGAGCCAGCCCCGGCGATACCCCAGACGGCGGACGCCGCTGATCAGGGCAAACAGCAGGGCGAAGGGGGCCAGCCCCCAGCGCCAGAGGCTGTTCCCGTACCAGAGTCTGGCCAGCATCAGCCCTGGTTACCCGTGGCAGTATTACCAAACTGAATGGCCCGCAGCTGGGCATAAGTACCATGCATGTCCATCAGGGTTTGGTGGTTGCCGCGCTCGACGATGTGTCCCTCGTCGATCACCAGGATCTCGTCCGCCTTCTCGATGGTGGAGAGGCGGTGGGCGATCACGAGGGAAGTGCGCGCCTTGCACAGCTCGTCGATGGCCGCCTGGATGTGACGCTCGGACTCGGTGTCCAGGGCCGAGGTGGCTTCGTCCAGCAGCAGCACCGGGGAGTCCCGCAGCAGGGCGCGGGCGATGGCGATGCGCTGGCGCTGGCCGCCGGAGAGGGAGGCGCCGTTCTCGCCGATGACGGTGTCATAACCTTCCGGCATCTTGCTGACGAAGTCGTCAGCATGGGCGATGCGGGCCGCCTGCTGGATCTCGTCGCGGCTGTACTTCTCTTCCGCCGCGTAGGCGATGTTGTTGGCCACCGAGTCGTTGAAGAGGTGCACGTGCTGGGAGACCAGGGCGTACTGCTTGCGCAGCTCGCTCAGGCGGTATTCGCGGATGTTGACGCCATCCAGCAGAATTTCCCCCTCTTCGATGTCATAGAAGCGGGTCAGGAGGCTCGCGATGGTGCTCTTGCCGGAGCCGGAACGACCCACCAGGGCCACCGATTTGCCCGCCTCCACCTTGAAGCTGATGTTGCGCAGCGCCGGTGTCTCCTTGGTCGGGTAGGTGAAGGTGACGTTGCGAAACTCGATTTCACCTCGGGCACGTTCCAGAGTGCGAGTGCCGGTGTCCTGCTCCGGGGTGGAGTCCAGCAGACCGAACAGGCTCTGGCAGGCGGTGATGCCGCGCTGGAACTGGTTGTTCACGTCGGTCAGGCTTTTCAGCGGCTTGAGCAGCATCATCATGGAAGTGACCATGACGGTGAAGGTGCCCGCGGTCAGGGTCGCCTTGACGCTGTCGATGGTGGCGACATAGAGGAAGACCGCAAGGGCCACGGAGGCCACCATCTGGACGATGGGGCTGCCGATGGCGTCGGCGGCGACCATCTTCATGGTCTGCTGGCGCATCCGGTTGCTCACCTGGTAGAAGCGCTTGTCCTCCACCTCCTGGCCCCCGAACATCAGCACCTCTTTGTGCCCCTTGAGCATCTGCTCGGTGGAGGTGGTGATGTCACCTACCGCCTGCTGGATGTGGCGGCTTATCTTGCGAAAACGTCGGCTGATGATGCTGATGAGGATCCCGACCAGGGGCCCCACCACCAGGAAGATCACCGACAACTGCCAGGAGTGCCAGAACATCAGGCCCAGCAGGCCGATGACGGTGGCCCCTTCCCGCACCAGGGAGACCAGGGTCGAGCTCGCGGCGGAGGACACCTGACCGGCGTCATAGGTCACCTTGGAGAGCAGGTTGCCGGTGTTCTGGCGGTCGAAGAAGCTCATGGGCATGGCCATCAGGTGGCTGAACACCTGCTGCTGCAGGCGCATCACCACGTGGTTGCCGACCCAGGCCATGCAGTAGTTGGAGAGGAAGGCGGCACAGCCGCGCAGAGCCACGATGCCGAGGACGAAGAAGGGCATCCACTTGAGCACGCTGCTGTCGTTGCCGTTGAGCCCCTGGTCGATGAGCGGTTTGATGGAGTAGACGAAGGTGGTATCCACGGCCGCGTAACCCAGCATGCCAATGATGCCGCCCACCAGACCCAGCTTGCGATCCCGGACATAACCGAGCAGGCGCTTGAAGACGGTCCAGCTCTCTTGTGAGGTTTCTTGTTGCATGAATAGCCGTTAATAAGGGAAATGACGGGCTATTCTAGCCAAACCTTGGAGCTACACCAAGCGCCGCTGGCGCGATGGCTACAACCCGGGTCACAAATGAAGGCCGCCCCTTGCCGGGCTGGCTCACCGGCTCCTCACTCCCTTCCCCATACCTGCGGCTGCCACCAGGGGCCGCCACGCCTGTACCAGGGCCCCTGCTCCCGCTCGGCCCGGATCCTGAGGCCCGCGTCCCCCGGCTCGATCAGGATGGCGCCCGCCTCCCCCGTGACCCACTGCCGCGCCCCCTGGTATCGCGCCACCACCTCGGGGCGGGGAAAGCCCCACTGGTTCATGAAGCCTGCGCTGTGCACCACGAAGGCAGGTTTCACCGCCGCCACGAAGGGGGCCGTGGAGGAGGTGCGACTGCCATGATGCGGGCTCACCAGCAGGGTGCTGGCCAGCCCCGCGCCCTCACCCTCCTCCAGCGCCAGTGCCAGCAGGCGGCGCTCTGCCTGCTGCTCGATGTCGCCGCTCAGCAGCAACCGATGACGCCCGTCGTCCAGCTGCACCACGCAACTGTCATTGTTGCGCCCTGCCCCGGCTGCCAGGGGCCAGAGCACCCGCACATCCAGTCCCTGCCAATGCCACTGCTGACCTCGGCGGCAGGCCTGGGTAGCCGGTGCAAAGGGGAAGGAGGAGAGCTCCCGGCGCACCGCCATACTCTGCAGCAGAGCCTGCCGGTTGCCCGCATGATCCCTGTCTCTGTGGCTGATGATCAGGGTGTCGATCACCCGGATGCCGAGCCGGTTGAGCAGGGGCAGGATGGCCGCATCCGCCATGTTGTAGCCCCCGGGGTAGCGATCCCCGGTATCAAACAGGATGGCCCGATCCCCCCGGGTGACGAGCACCGAGAGCCCCTGCCCCACGTCCAGCACCCGCACCTGCCAGGAAGCGGGAGCAGGCCAGAGGGCGAGCAGCAGGGCCGCCGCCACCGGCCCCCCCAGGGCGCGCCCTCCCGGCAGGTGCCATCCCGTCCACAGCAGGATCAGCAGGGCGCTGGCGGGCATCAGCCAGCCGGGCACCGGCCACCAGAGCTGCAGGCGATCCGCCAGCTGCGTGAGCCCCCACAGCACCCACTCCAGGCCGAAGGCGGAGACCCAGAGCAGGCCGTGGGCCAGCAACGTGGAGAGGGGCGCCACCAGTACGCCGACGAGCGCCAGGGGAATGATGACAAGGCAGAACAGCGGCAGTGCCAGCAGATTGAGCAGAAACGCCAGGGGCGCCATCCCCTCGAACAGCAGCAGTTGCAGGGGCAGCAATCCGAGCAGCAGCAGAAGTTGCAGCCGCACCAGGCCGGGGCGATCGTGCAGCAGGCTCGCCAGCAACAGCAGGGCCACCGCCAGAAAAGAGAGCCAGAACCCCGCAGAATAGAGGGCGAAAGGGTCCCACAATGTCAGCACCACGAAGGCCCACAGCCAGATCCGGTGGCTCGGCCAGTCCCGCTTTAGCCAGCGCAGCAGGCTCCACACCAGCACCATGATGAGGGCACGCTCGGTGGCCACCGCAAACCCCGCCAGCCAGCTGTAGGTGGCCGCGAACAGGAGTGACACGCAGATAGCCCCGCGCAGCCCGAACAGCCGCCCGAGCCACCAGCCGAGCACCGCCACCAGAGCGATATGCTGGCCCGAGATGGCGATGATGTGGGTCAGGCCGCTGCCGCGAAAGAGTTCCCACTGGGCATCCGTGATCCCACCCTGTTCCCCGAAGGTGAGGGCTGCCAGCAGGGGGGCCTGCGCCATCCCCTCCCAGGCGCGACTCGCCGCCGCCAGCCAGCGATCGCGCACACCCGGGGGCACGGCATCCAGGGCGATGACCCGGCGCAGGTTGCCGGTGGCGGTGATCCCCTTGCCAAGGAGCAGGCGCCGCCCATCCATCCCCGCTTCGTTGGCCAGGCCATGGGCCGGCTTGAGAGAGGTCACCAGGGTGACGCGGCTGCCGGCAGGCAACGGCGGCAACACCTGATAGGCATTGACCCGCACCAGGGGTGGCACGGTAAGGGGGCGATCGTCCAGGGTGTCGAGGCGCAGCAGCAGGCGCGCAAATTTATCCCCCTCTTTCTCTCCCGAAGACTCCGTACTTTGCACGTGTGCGGTTATGATGTGGCTCGTTTTTTTGCCAAGTTGATCCAGCCAGGCAAGCCGGTAGTGCAAATTCACCTGCATCCAGAGGATGCCGAGCAGCAGAAACAGCAGCCGCCAGCAACGACCACCGGCGAGAGGAAGCGCGAGCAGCAGCATCAGGCCACCCCATTCCCATGAAGGCAGCCATGGCCAAAGCAGTGAGGAGCTTGCCCCTAGGGCAAACGACAACAGACGCAGATCCATGGAGCAAGTATTTAGCAAGGTTCAGAACATGCCCAAACGAATCATACAGCGCTGGCTACCCGACCCGGCGACCCTCAAGGAACACAAGCACTTGCGACTCTTTGGCAAGCTGCTGCTGGATACCAATCTCTGGCATCTCAACCGGCGCTCCGCCGCCGGTGCCTGTGCGGTCGGCCTCTTCATGGCCTGGGTGCCCCTCCCCTGCCAGATGCTGCTGGCCGCTGGCGGCGCCATCGCCTGCCGGGTCAACCTGCCCCTCTCGGTGGCCCTGGTCTGGCTCTCCAACCCCCTGACCATGCCACCGCTGTTTTATGGCGCCTATCTGGTGGGCTGCCAGTTGCTGGGGCACCCCTCCCAGCACATCGAGATCACCTTCACCTGGGCCTGGCTGGTGTCGGTGTTCGAGACGGTGGCCCCGCCGCTCTTGCTGGGCTCCCTGGTGCTTGCCCTGCTGAGCGCCCTCGTCGGCTATGTCCTGGTTCGCGCGGGCTGGCGCCTGAGCACGGTGCGCCAGTGGCAAAAACGCAAGGTGGCGCGCCCATGCTGAATCGCTGGTTGGCCCGCTTCAAGATTGACCCCGATACCCTGCGCCAACAGAAGTGGTTCGCCCTCTTTGGCGAGCGACTGCTGACCCCAGCCCTCTGGCAAGGGGGAACACGGGCCCTCTGTGGCGCCGTGGCGGCCGGGCTGTTCGCCAGCTGGGTCCCCATGCCCATGCACTCCCTGGTGGCCGTCGCCCTGGTGCTGGCGTTCAGCTTCAACCTGCCGCTGGCCCTCTTGGCGGTCTGGTTCAACAACCCGCTGACGCTCCCCTTCATGTACCTCTACGCCTATCGTACCGGTTGCCTGGTGCTGAACGAGACGCCAGCCCCCTTCCATCTCACCTGGTCCCTGCACTGGCTGGAGCAGGAGGCAGCCACCCTGGTGCCCCCCTTCCTGCTCGGCAGCCTGCTGCTGGCGGTGCTGAGCGCCGCCGCCGGCGCCTTGCTCACCCTGCTGCTGTTGCAACTGGGCAAGCTGACCCGCCCCCGCTAGATTGCCAGCACGCCGTCCTTGTCTCGGGCGGCGTGCCTTGCCATCGTCTGCCTCTGCCACCACACTCCTTGTAACCCGTTGTTTTTCGACCCCCATTCGAAACAAGGAGCCCACCATGGCCGAACCGCTCACGCTGGCCCATGCCAATGGCCACCCCCTCTCCCTGCTCCCCGCCATGGCCAATCGCCACGGCCTCATCACCGGGGCCACCGGCACCGGCAAGACTGTCACCCTGCAGGTGCTGGCGGAGGGGTTTTCCCGCCTCGGCGTGCCGGTCTTTCTGGCCGACGTGAAGGGGGATCTGAGCGGCCTGGGCGCCGCCGGCACCCCCTCTGCCAAGCTGGATGCCCGTCTGGCCCAGCTCGGCCTTCAGGCACCCGACTTTGCCGCCAGCCCCACCCTGTTCTGGGATCTCTTCGCCGAAGAGGGCCACCCGGTGCGGGCCACCGTCTCCGACATGGGGCCTCTGCTGCTTGCACGCCTGCTCGGCCTCAACGACACCCAAAGCGGGGTGCTGGAGCTGGTGTTCAAGGTGGCGGACGACGAGGGTTTGCTGCTGCTCGATCTGAAAGACCTGCGGGCCATGGTGCAGTTTGCGGGGGAGCACGCCAAGACCCTCACCACCCGCTACGGCAATGTGTCGACCGCCTCCATCGGCGCCATCCTGCGCAACCTCCTCACCCTGGAGAGCGCGGGCGGCGATCACTTCTTCGGCGAGCCCATGCTGGACATCCAGGATCTGATGCAGACCGACGAGGCGGGCCACGGCCATATCAATGTGCTGGCCGCCGGCAAGCTCACCCAGTCCAGCCGCCTCTATGCCTGCTTCCTGCTCTGGCTGCTCTCCGAGCTGTTCGAACAGTTGCCCGAGATAGGGGATCCGGAAAAGCCCGTGCTGGTGTTCTTCTTCGACGAGGCCCACCTGCTGTTCAAGGATGCCCCCAGGGCGCTGCTGGAGAAAATTGAGCTGGTGGTGCGCCTCATCCGCTCCAAAGGGGTGGGCGTCTATTTCGTGACCCAGAGCCCGGCCGACATCCCCGACAGCGTGCTGGGGCAGCTTGGCAACCGGGTGCAGCACGCCCTGCGCGCCTTCACCCCGAGCGATCAGAAGGCGGTACGCATCGCCGCCAACACCCTGCGGGCCAACCCTGCCTTCGACGCCGCCGGAGCCATCACTGAACTGGGGGTCGGGGAGGCGCTCATCTCCCTGCTCGACGAGAAGGGGCGGCCCAGCGTGGTGGAACGCGCCTTCATCGCGCCCCCGGCCAGCCGCATCGGCCCCCTGAGCGCGGCCGAGCGCCAGGCGCTTATTCAGGGCTCATTGCTCTACGGCAGATACGACACCCAGGAGGACAGGGAGTCCGCGTTCGAGCGACTTCAAGAGACATCGCCCGCCGCCGGTGACGAGACCGCTTCCCCACAGACCGACCAGAGCGGCGGTCTGCTGGATGCCTTGAATGGCATCCTGTTCGGTCGCACCGGCCCCCGTGGTGGCCAGCATGACGGGGTGGTGCAGACCGCCGCCAAGAGCGTGGCCCGCACCCTCGGCAACGAGGTGGGACGCCAGCTGATGCGCGGGGTGCTCGGCTCCCTGCTGGGGAGCAGCAAGCGGCGCCGCTGATGCCGGAAAATGAAAAAGCCCGCCGTGTCGGCGGGCTTTTTATGGCTGAAGCAAGGCGCTTGGCGCAGATGCGTCTCTCTTACAACACCTTGGCGATGGCATCGCAGAGGGGATCAATGTTGGCGCGGGTGATACCGGCCACGCTGATCCGGCCGGAGCCGACGATATAGATGGCGAATTCGCTCTTGAGGCGCTCCACCTGATCCTTGGAGAGACCGGAGAAGGAGAACATGCCGTTCTGTTCGCGGATGAAACTGAAATCCTGGTTCACCCCCCGCTCGGCCAGCTTCTCCACCAGCAGCTCGCGCATCTCGCGAATGCGCACCCGCATGGCGGCCACTTCTTCCACCCACTCCGCATAGAGGGCCGGGTCGCTCACCACGGTGGTGACAACGGCAGCGCCGTGTGACGGCGGGTTGGAGTAGTTGGCACGAATGACGGTCTTCACCTGGGTGAAGGCGACGTCGGCCACCGCCTTGGTCGCGCAGACCAGGGTGAAGGCGCCGACCCGCTCGTTGTAGAGGCCGAAGTTCTTGGAGAAGGAGCTCGCCACCAGCAGCTCGTCGTGGCACTCGGCGAAGATGCGAAGGCCTTCGGCATCCTCTTCGATGCCCCGGGCGAAGCCTTGATAGGCAAAGTCAAACAGCGGCAACCAGCCGGCGGCAGCACTCTGCCTGGCCAGTGCGCGCCACTGCTCGGCAGTGGGGTCGATACCGGTCGGGTTGTGGCAGCAGCCGTGCAGCAGCACCAGATCCCCCGCCTGCGCGTCAGACAGCGAGGCCTGCATGGCGGCAAAGTCGAGTCCCTTGGTGGCGGCGTCGTAGTACTTGTACCACTTGACGGTCAAACCGGCCGCCTGGAACACGCTGACGTGGTTCGCCCAGGTGGGATCGGAGATCCAGATGGTCTTGGCGAGATTGTTGCGTACCACGAACTCGGCGGCGATACGCAGGGCACCGGTACCGCCCGGCGCCTGCGCCGTCTTGGCGCGGCCGCTGGTCACTAGGGCGGCATCACGGCCGAACAGCAGTTGCTGCACGATGCGGCCGTATTCGATATTGCCTTCGATACCGAGGTAGTTCTTGGTCTTCTCGTCGGTCAAGAGCTTCTGCTCGGCTTGCTTGACGCAGTGAAGGATAGGAGTGGCACCGGTCTCATCCTTGTAAATACCGACCCCCAGATTGATCTTGTGGCTGCGAGTGTCGGCACGGAAGGCTTCGGTCAGGCCCAGGATCGGATCCGCTGGGGCGGCAACAACCTTTTCAAACATGGTATTCCCTGTAGTCCGTTGAGTTCGTTGGCTGGCAAAGTAGGTTGGCAAACAAAAGCGCCCGTCCAGGGAGCGCTTCGTCAGCTCTTTATACCACTGCCTTCCATAGGGGAAAACCGCTTTCTCGGCGCCGCCTCAACCAATCCCGTGCCAATCCGGTGCCAGGGCACACACCTCGACCGACAGACCCCGATTCGACTCCACCAGATCATTGCACTGCGCCAGCAGCGCACGGGGGATACGGCTCGGCTCCCAGGGCCGACCATCCCCCAGGGGAGCCCCGTAAGCCGCCTTGATGGGCACCAGATCCCGGGGCAACCACCAGCTCGCCGGTCTCCCCAACCGCTGGGCCAATGCCAGTACTCTGTCGACCCCGGCCGGATCCAGGGCGGTGAGGTGGCTCCAGAGGGTCTGGGGCGGCAAGGCAGCGATCAGGGGCTCCAGCGTGCCGGGATCCTCGGCAGGATACCAGACCAGCAGGGCGTCGGCGGGCAGTGGCAACTCGGCGAAAGCGCCGACGGCATCGGTTGTGATCACCCGCTGTATCTCCCCCTCTCCCCAGAGGATCTTGCCAAGCTGCGCCAGGGTGCGGGCTGGCAGCGCCACCTCCCCCAGGGTCTGGAGCCAGGGGGCGGCATCCAGCAGGGTGCCGCCGCTGAGAAACAGGCTGAACGGCCGTGCGGCCCGCAGACGAAGGGGCAGATCAGTGCAAAGCCGGATCCCCTTGTCTTCGAAGTCGATCTGCTCGATGGGGCTGAAATGACCCTCCCCCTTGCGATACAGGGCCGCCAGCACCCGCTCGTTGACCCTCTCCCCCAGTTGCCAGCCGTGGGATTGTAGCCACTCCTCGGGTTCCGGCGGGGCACTGGCCATCTTCGCCAGCATCAGCTCCCGGGTCAGATAGCGGTGCCCGGCAGGGGTGAGCTCATAGTGGTGATTGCCAAGGGCCAGCAGCAACTGGTTGTCCCGAAGCATGCCGATGAGCGGCTGCCATTGACGACCGCGAACAGCCTGGGGGCCGCCGCTCAGCAACTGCTGTGCCAGCGTGCGCCACTCGGGGTGGGTGAAATCGATCAAAGGCATCCTTCCCTGTCGGCCAATCTGCTTCAACAAATTGAATAATCTAGCGATTTACCAGAGGAGAACCAAGGGGGCAAGGAAGACAACGTGATATGGCGCAGGGCCAGAGGACGAAAAGTAGTGAAGGGGCCAAAAAACAGAACGGCCAAGCAAGCTTGGCCGTTCATCAACTAAATCAGCGCAGAGGCTAGATTAGAAGTTGTATTGCAGGGCAACAGTGAACTCGTCGTCCATCTTGTCGATACCCTGGATTTTGTACTCGGTGTAGGCTTTCAGCTTGGAAGTGAAAGCGTACTGTACGCCCAGCAGGGTTTCGTCAACCATGTCTTCGTAGGAAGAACCAGCAGTGTTGTCCTTGCCTTCCTTGAAGTTGTAACCAGCCAGGAAGGTCCAGGCGTCAACGTTATAGGAAGCAGCCAGCTCGTAGCC
The DNA here is from genome assembly GCF_040907815.1 of Aeromonas sp. s6. NCBI lineage: Bacteria > Pseudomonadati > Pseudomonadota > Gammaproteobacteria > Aeromonadales > Aeromonadaceae > Aeromonas > Aeromonas sp. s6. The sequence continues at coordinate 18,617 of NZ_JBFOCN010000049.1, read as the reverse complement.
ACGACCTTCACCCTTGTAGCCAGTGGTGTCGTTCTTCAGATCGCCTTCGGTGTAAACACCAGCGAAGTAGAAGCCGTTGATGGCGTAGTGTGCGCCCAGAGCCCACTCGGACTTCTCACCAGTGTTGGTATTGGTGGTGCTCTCGAGGTCGGAGTAAGCATAACCGGCGTTCAGGCCCAGACCGAAGTCAAAGTCGTAACCGGCGGCAGCTGCGTAACCGTAGTTGCGCTTGATGCCAGGGAATTCGGTAGTGAAGGAGTTACCACCAACATCAGCCACTTTGACGGCTTCATTGTCATTGGTCTGGTAGGACAGTTTGCCCTTGAAGCCACCGAAGCTGTTGGAGTAGATGATCTGGCCTTCTTGACGACCGTCGTAGAAGTTACCGTAGCTGCCCCACTCGTTGAAGATATCGGTTGCTTCCAGCACGTCGTAGAACGCGGTGTCGGTCTGGCCGAAGATGATCTTGCCGTACTGGGTGCCATCAAAACCAGCATAGATATGACGAGACTTAAATTTGGAGTCGTCAGAGTTTTCGGCAGCTACTTGCCACTCGGTCTTGGCGATAGCGGACCAGGTGTTGTTCAGCGCAACTTTACCGGACCAACCCAGACGGGAGGTACCGATCAGCTCTGCATCACCCTGTGTATCAGCTTGAGTGAGAGGATTGGGGTTATCACTGTCACCGTAGTAGTTAGCCTGAACACGGCCGTAGATATCAAAAGAGGTGCCGTCTTTGTCGTAAACGACAGCAGCGTTGGCTGCGGATGCGAACAGAGCCGGGATAGCAATAGCCAGAATTGTCTTTTTCATAGTTTCCAATGCCTACTGTAATTAAACACTAAGTCCTTGTTATTCCCTGTGTTAGCGATGTTCTTTGCATCACTATGCCGCCGAGACTATCACCGGGTTTTCGAATCCGCAATGAAAAAACTTGGAACTTTTTATGAAAACCATAGTCACAGGGAAAAATTTGTGAGCTGAATCTCACAATGTTTGCCCCATCAGGGAAAACGTTTACAGCGATACTCTCTGCCTGAATCCCTCTTTTTTGGTGGTTTATTGCAACCCCCTGTTCCCTCATAACATATGTGCAAAGCCGGGGCTGACCCGACTGCTTCTCCCCTGCCTCGACCCGGGCCGCCTGTTGCGGGTATCCTGTTGCCATCCACACCGACACGGCCACACCTTCTTTATGCTATCGACTCGCCTCAAAGCCACCATCCGCAATACCTATCGCCAGATTGCCGATGGTTTACCCGGTTTTGTGCCGCGCAAGGAGCAGAATTTCCTGGTTGCCGAAATCGCCAAGACCCTGACGGGAGAATATGACAGGAGTCGCCGCATCCTGGTGGCCGAGGCAGGCACCGGCATCGGCAAGTCCCTCTCCTATGCCCAGGGGGCCATCCCAGTGGCACGGCTGACCCAGAAGAAGCTGGTGATCTCCACCGCCACCGTGGCCCTGCAGGAGCAGCTCATCCACAAGGATCTCCCCTTTTATCACCGTCACAGCGAGCTGCCGTTTCGTTTCATGCTGGTCAAGGGGCGCCAGCGCTACTGCTGCGAGCACCTGCTGGAGCAGGCGGCAAACGGCAGCGAGATGGCCAATTTCGAACTCGACTTCGGCGCATTGAGCAAACACAAGCCATCGGATGCTGACAAAGCGTGCTACCAGGGGCTGTGGCAGGCCTACACCGAAGGCAAGTGGGACGGGGATCGGGACAACTGGCCCAAACCCATTCCAGACCCTTGCTGGGATCGCATCGCCGCCGACCGCCACACCTGCAACAAGGCCCTGAGCCACCATCAGCACTGCCCCTTCCATCGGGCCCGCAACGACATGGACGCAGCAGACGTGCTGGTGGTCAACCACGCCCTGCTGCTCTCCGACCTCACCATGGGGGGCGGCATCATATTGCCGCCGCCGGACGAGTGCATCTATGTGCTGGACGAAGCCCATCACCTGCCCACCATCGCCCGGGATCACGGCGCCGCCAGCGCCAGCATCAAGGGATCCCGCCGCTGGCTGGAAAAGCTGGTGCAAAGCGCGGGCAAGCTGGCCAGGACGCTGAACAAGGAGAGCCTGCTCGATCCCCAGCTCAAACTGCAGGATGCCCTGGCCTCTCTCCAGCCGGATCTCAAGGCCCTCGAGCAGTGGCTCGCCAGCAATGATCACCTCTTTGGCGGCGAGCCCCACCACAGATTCGCCGATGGGGTGCTGCCGGATCCCCTGCCCATGCTGGCGGAAAACCTCAAGGAGGCGAGCAAGAAGGCACTGAGGGCGCTGGACAGAATGCAGGGGGCCATCGGCGAGGCGCTCAAGGATGGCGACATCCGTCGCAAGGAGGCCGAGCCTCTGCTGGCGGAGAGCGGTTTTCACTTGCAACGGCTCGAGAGCTTCTGCGCCCTCTGGGAGATGCTGAGCCGCCATGTTCCCACCGGCAAGACCCCCCTCGCCCGCTGGATGGCCAGAAGCGAGGACGGGGACATCTGGCTGCACGCCTCCCCCATCGAGGTGGGGTATCTGCTGGAGGAGTGGCTCTGGTCCCGCTGTCTCGGGGCCGTGCTGGTGTCGGCGACCCTCACCGCCCTCTCCTCCTTCAGTTATTTTCGCCACCAGGTGGGGCTCAAGGAGCATGACGGCACCCGCTATCTGCGGCTGCGCTCCCCCTTCGACTACCACAAGGCCGAACTCTATCTGCCCAAGATGGCCCATGAACCCAGTGCCCCCGCCTTCACCCAGGAGTTGATCGATACCCTGCCCCGCCTGCTGGCAGGCAAGGAGGCCAGCCTGGTGCTCTTCTCCTCCTATCGCCAGATGAACGAGGTGGCGGTGGGGCTGCGGGCCAAGGGGATGTCGCTCCTGGTACAGGGGGAAGCGTCCCGCAGCGCCCTGCTCCTCTTGCACAAACAGAAGTGCGACGGCGGCCAGGCCAGCATCCTCTTTGGCACCGGCAGCTTCTCGGAAGGGCTGGATCTGCCCGGCCACTACCTCACCAACCTGGTGATCACCAAGCTCCCCTTCGCGGTGCCCAACTCCCCCGTGGAAGAGGCGACCGCCGAGTGGATAGAGCAGCGCGGCGGCAACCCCTTCCTGCAACTGACGGTGCCGGAAGCGTCGCGCAAGCTCATCCAGGCCTGTGGCCGCCTCATCCGAAAAGAGGCGGATCGGGGGCGGGTCACCATCCTGGACCGGCGCCTGCTGACCAAGCGCTACGGCAAGGGGCTGCTGGACGCCCTCCCCCCCTTCACCCGACGCATCGAGTGACACGGCTGACGCCCGCCATGCGCTCCCCTGACCCTCATGTCAGGAGGGGGCAGGAAGATAGAAGAGCACGCTGCCCGCAGGACTCGGGGCAGCGGGATCCACACCCCGCACACCGGAAGGCGCCATAAACGGCTATTGCCGCTGTGGGGCAAACCTGTAAAAATGACCTCCTATTTTTCAGTGGGCAATTGCCTGACTGTTCAAGGAGATGAAATGAAACTGACTGTTCTGGTACCGGCCCTGGCTGGTCTGTTGTGGGCAGGTAGCGCCCTGGCCGCTAGCCAACTGGAAATACAGAATCCCTACGTGATGCAGTTGCTCGATGGTGAGTCCATCAATCCCAAGCTGCTCGACAAGACCAGCACCTTCTCCCTGGAGCCCGGCAAACACCAGGTCGTGGTCGCCTTCGAGGGCAACTACTCCAGCCGCAGCGAGATCAAGCTGGTCACCGCCGAGCCCCTGGTGATCAACTTCACCGCCGCCGACAACCAGCAACTCTTCCTCGACTTCAAGAAGCCCCGTAAGGAAGAGGAAGCCAGACTCTTTATCAAGGATCAAAACGTCGTTCTCAGAGACAAGGTCAGCGGTCAGGTAGTGGAGAGCGAGCAGTTCGTCATGCCGACCGTGGGTGGCTTCCAGCTGACCCGCGACTATCAGCAGGAGCTGATCAATATGGGCAAGGCCTTCAACCAGCCCAAGACCGTCGCCATCTCCAGCGCCGCCGTGATGGCCGCCGCCAGCGCACCGGCCGAAGTGGCCCCGAGCAAGGCCATGAGCAATCCGAAAGCCCTGACCCAGCTGCAGAGCTGGTACAACAAGGCCGATGCGGAGACCCGCAAAGCCTTCCAGATCTGGGTGATCCAGCAGCAGTAAGGCGCATCGCACGCCTGCATCGAGGGGAGCCTGGCTCCCCTTTTTCATACCCGTTCATGGCCGATGCTTCATGTCACTGCGCATCTTCTATCACCCCCACTACTCCGCCCTGACGCTGCCCGAGCGTCACCGCTTCCCCCTGGCCAAGTACCAGGCGCTGTTTGAACGCCTCGTCGCCCTCGACTATCCGCTGGCACAGGCCGCCCCTGCCAGCCGTGAGCAGATAGAGAAGGTGCACGATGCGGCCTATGTACAGGCCGCCCTCGCCGGCACCCTCGATGAAGGGGCCATTCGCCGGCTCGGCTTTCCCTGGTCTCCCCTGCTGATAGAACGTACCCTGCACTCGGTCGGCGCCACCCTGGCCGCCAGCCGCCACGCCCTTGCGCAGGGCTGCGGACTGCAGATCTCCGGTGGCTACCACCACGCACACCGGGGGTTTGGCAGCGGCTTCTGCCTCTTCAACGATCTGGTGATCGCGGCGCGAACCTGCCTGGACGAAGGACTCTGCGAGCGGGTACTGATCGTGGATCTCGATGTCCATCAGGGAGATGGCAGCGCCGCCCTGTGCACGGGCAGCCGTGACATCATCACTCTCTCCCTGCACGGGGAACACAACTTCCCCCGCCACAAGCCGGCCTCTCATCTGGACTTTCCCCTGCCAAGCGGCATGGAGGACGACGCCTATCTCGAGACCCTGGACCAGGCCCTCGCCCTGGCTCATCGCCTCTACGCCCCCGACTTCATCCTCTATCAGGCCGGGGTGGATGTGCACCGGGACGACGAGCTGGGCTACCTCTCCCTGAGCGACTCCGGCGTGCGCCAGCGCGATGCCATGGTCTTTGACTCTGCGCTTCGCCACGGGCTGCCCATCACCGCCGTACCGGGAGGGGGTTACCGGCGAGACTGGCAGCAGTTGATCCCGCTGCACCTCTCGCTCTTTGAAGTAGCAAGGCACCGGTTTGGTTGAGCGGCACCACCCGGCCCATGATGAAAAAAGGCGACCCTTGGGTCGCCTCTTCTATATCCAGTGCGCAGGGATGATGACGCCGTCTGCCCTCAGGCATGGGCCATTGGCGTCGGGTGCTCGCCCATCTTGCGCAGCAGCATCAGCAGATAGACAAGGGAGACCCCGGCAATCACCATGAACAGCAGATGATCCGAGTAGTGCTGCATCAGGAGCGCCGTCAGGGTCGGCCCGAGCAGGCTGCCAATGGTGTAACTCAGCAGCAGCGCCTGGTTCATGGCCACCAGTTGATGCTGCTCGACCTTCTCGCAGGCCCAGGCCATGGCCACCGGATAGAGCGTGAAGCCCGCGGCCCCCAGAATGAACAGCGTCGGTCCCATGGCCGCGTTGCCGAGCATCGCCATGGCCCCCAGGATCACCACCAGCACCTGTACCCGCAGCACCGGCAGGCGCCCGAAACGATCCGCCAGACGCCCCACCGGCCATTGCCCCAGGATGCCGGCGCTCACCATCACCGCCATCCAGTAGCCGATGGCCCCGTCGCTCACCCCCTGGTGGTTCAGATAGAGCGGCATCAGACCATAAAGCACCCCCAGCACGATGCCGGAGAGGATGCAGCCGTTCACCCCCAGACGCGCCTGACGCAGGCGCAGCATCGGCCAGACCGGAGTCCTGGCCTGGTGGTTGCCTGACGGACTGGCGATGCGGGTGAACAAGAGCGGCAGCATGGCCGTCAACACCAGGGCGGTCACCCAGGGCAGCACCGCCATCAGCGACGTCGGCACTTTGCTCACCAGCAGTTGCCCAAGCACGGTGCCCACGTAATAGACCATCATGTAGGCGGCCAGCAGGCGACCCCGATTGCGGGCGTTGCCGCTGCACATCAGCGCGCTCTCCACCACCACCCAGATCATGGCGCAGCCGACACCGGCGATGAATCGCCAGGCGAGCCAGCTCCAGAACGCCACGGTAATGCCGAGCCCGACGCAGCCTGCGGCAAAGAGCGCACTGGCCAGGTAGTAACTGCGATTGAAGCCGCAGCGGGCGATGAGTCTGCCCGCCAGCAGGGTTCCCAGCAGGTTGCCGGTGAAATAGGAGGAACCGACCATGCCGACCTGCCAGGTGGGCAGATGCTCATGGGCGAGCCAGAGCGGCACCAGGGTATTCAATACCGCGATGGCCAGGGTCAGCAACAGCAGGCCACAGAGCAGGAGCAGCACCGGGCGGGAGTATGTGGTCATGGATAGAACCGTGGGGAGAGGCAAAATGCGAGCGCATCATGCCACCGCCAGTGCCTTTGTCAATCGGCACTGAGGCTGGGTCGCAAGGTTTTCTGCCCACCGTGATGGCAACGCGGCAAGGCCCTCCCCTGACGGGAGCCTCATCCCCTTGATTGGCCGGCACCTTGGTCATGATAAGGAGAAGCGGGCGGTTGAATATCGACCCTGTGCCTCCCTCACGCCAGAGCGCCATGACCAGAAGAGGCGACCCAGGGCCGCCTCTTCTTGTTATCAAGCACAACCTATCGTGCACAACGCCGGTCAGCGCTGGCGCTTCTTGGCGTACTTGCGACGAGCCCGGGCCTGGCGCTCCTCTTCCCGCTCCGCCTTCTCCCTGGCTTTCTGCTCAGCCTCGGCCTGGGCTTCCACTATCTCGACGCTCACCATCTCTGGCGTCTCCAGGGAGATCCGCCCCAGCATGCCGGACCGGAATTCATTGACCAGGATTTCCGAGGCCTTGTGCAGATCCGCAAGCCCCCCCTTGCGCATGAAGCCGCGCTGACGGGCAATGAGATCCAGCAGCTCGATCTCGGTCTCCGGCAGCTCGCTCAGCTGGTAGCGTGCCTTGATGCGCTCCGGATAGGCCTTGATGAAGTAGTCGGCGGCAAACATGGCGATGTCGGCGTAATCGAAGACGGTATCCTTGATGGCCGCCGTGATCGCCAGTCGATAACCGCAGGAGGGCGGGTTGAGCTTGGGCCACAGGAAGCCAGGGGTGTCCGTCAGGATGACGTGGTTGTCGAGCTTGATCCGCTGCTGGGACTTGGTCACCCCCGCCTCGTTGCCGGTCTTGGCGATGATCCGCCCCGCCAGGGTGTTGATCAGGGTGGACTTGCCCACGTTGGGGATGCCCATGATCATGGCGCGCACCCCGCGCAGCTCGAAGTTGCGCTCCGGCAGCATCTCGTGGCACAGGGTCAGCAACTGCTTGATTTTCTCCGGCTCCTGCTGGGTCAGGGGCAGTGCCTTGATCCCCTTCTCCTGCTCCATGTGGGCCACCCACAGCGCGGTGATCTCGGGGTCGGCAAGGTCTGCCTTGTTGAGCACCTTGATCACCGGCGTCTCCCCACGCAGCTCCGGCACCAGGGGGTTCTCGCTGGAGAAGGGGATGCGGGCGTCGAGCATCTCGATGATGACATCGACCTGGGGCATGACCTCTGCAATCTCTTTGCGGGCCTTGTGCATGTGGCCGGGGAACCAGTTGATGGACATATCCGTTACTCTCTCATTGGCATGCGGTCCCCTCTCGGGGCTGCGGGCGCTCGGGGTTGCGGGTGCGTGGTGATGCGCCAGACCGCTGGCACTCATCGCAAGGGGGCGCATTTTACCTGCTGCGGCCCCGATTTGACAGGCTATTCTGGCCGGGTGTTGTCACCCGGGTGGCCGGATGCCCGCCACGCCACCGGGAGGTGAGTGGCAGAACACAATCAACATAACCCATTGATATAAGATAACATTTACAAGGCACTTTCACCGCATTGTCATCTCTCTTCACTAAAAGTGTCATCTGCCCCCTCTAGGCTGCGCTCAGGTTTCACAAGGAGCGAACCCCAATGAGAAAGATGGCAGGACTTGCAGTGATGATAGGCGCCGCCCTGGCCGCCGGCTGCAACTCCAACAACGACAGCAACACCCCGGAAACCAGCGCCAAGAACGTGATCTTCTTCCTCGGCGACGGCATGGGTCTCAACACCCTCACCGCCTCCCGGATCTATGGCGTCGGCGAAGAGGGCAGCCTCACCATCGACACCCTGCCGGAAACGGCCTTCATCAAGACCTTCTCCCACGATGCTCAAGTGACCGACTCGGCCCCCTCCATGGCGGCCTACATGACCGGGGTCAAGAGCAACAACGGCGTCATCAGCATGGACAGCGACGCCACCCAGGAGAGCGATTGCAGCCAGAGCGGCGGCAAAGCAGTGACCACCCTGCTGGAGCTGGCCAAGGCCGATGGCCGTGGCACCGGCGTGGTCACCACCACCCGGGTAACCCACGCCACCCCGGCCGCCACCTATGCCCATATCTGCAACCGGGACCTGGAGGCTGATATCGCCGTCCAGATGGTGCCGGGGGGCAGCGGTTACAACAGCGCCCTGAAGGAGGGGCTGGACGTGGTGCTCGGGGGCGGCAGCGGCTTCTTCCTGCCCAGCGCCGACAAGGGCAAGCGGACCGATGGTCGCAACCTCATCGACGAGATGAAGGCGAAGGGCTATCAGTTTGCCGCCACCCTGGACGAGCTGAACCAGGCCGATGCGAGCAAGCCGCTGCTGGGCCTGTTTGGCTCAAGCCACATGAAATATGACCTGGACCGACCCGCCAGCGAGCCGTCACTGGCCCAGATGACCCTGGCTGCCATCAAGCAGCTCAAGGGCAAAGAGAAGGGCTACTTCCTGATGGTGGAAGGGGGGCGCATCGACCACGCCCTGCACGACACCAACGCCAAACGCGCCCTGCAGGATACCCTCGCCTTCGACAACGCCATCCAGGCCGCCATCAATGAAGTGAAGAAAACCGATCCCGAGCTGAAAAACACCCTGATCGTGGTCACCGCCGACCATGACCACACCCTGGTGCTCAACGGGTACGCCAAGCGCACCGGCAAGACCACGGCAGGCAATGCGGGCGTGCTCGGGCTGGTGAAGAACTACGAGACCGGCGAGCCGAGCAAGGATAGCGATGGCATGCCCTACACCATCATCGGCTTTGGCAACGGCTACAACCGGGTGGACGGCCCGCGCAGCAGCGTGGCGGCCCTCGACGACGCCACCGTCTCCGCCGACGACTATCACCAGGAGGTGGTGGTCAAGGTGGGCGAGATAGGCAACGAGACCCACGGCGGTACCGATGTCTTCCTCGGCGCCATCGGCCAGGGAGCGGAGCGCTTCCACGGCTCTCTCGACAACACCGCCGTGTTCGGCAAGATCAAGGCTGCGGCCAAGCTGTAAGGGATTATCAGGATGAACATCACCATGAAAAAGACGCTGGTCTGCACCGCCCTGCTCGGCACGCTTGGCGGCCTCTCCCAGGCGCACGCCGCCGATGCCAAGAACGTCATCCTCTTTATCGGTGACGGCATGGGCCCCACCGTGCTCACCGCCACCCGCCTGTTCAAGGTGGGGGAAGAGGGGGATCTCGAGATGATGAAACTGCCCCAGAGCGCGCGCATCAAGACCTTCTCCCACGATGCCCAGACCACGGACTCCGCCCCCTCCATGGCGGCCTACACCACCGGCGTCAAGATGAACAACGAGGTGATCGCCATGAGCAGCGACACCAGGGCAGTGGCACCGTCCAAGGATGCCAACGGCAACAAGGGCATCAACAACTGCACCAGCGACAACGGAAACCCGGTGCCCACCATTCTCGAGCTGGCCAAGGCAGCCGGCAAGTCGGTGGGAGCCGTCACGACCACGGAGCTCACCCATGCCACCCCGGCGGCGACCTATTCCCATATCTGCCACCGGGATGCGGCCTACGCCATCGCCGAGCAGGCGGTACCGGGCGGCGCCGGCTTCAACCAGGCGCTGGGGGATGGGGTCGATGTGCTGATGGGGGGCGGCGCCAACCACTGGACGCCCTACAGCGCCAGCAACAAGGGCGGCCGGGCCGACGGCCGGGATCTCACCGCCGAGCTGACCGCCCGGGGCTACCGCTATGTCACCACCAAGGATGAGCTCTCTGCTGTCAACTCGGGCAAGGTGCTGGGGCTGTTCAGCACCAAATCCCACCTCGACTACGAACTGGACCGCGTCGCCAAGGGGGCGGCCAGTACCCAGCCGTCCCTCTCCGAGATGACCGCCAAGGCGATCGATCTGCTCAGCCAGAACAGCCAGGGCTACTTCCTGATGGTGGAGGGGGGACGTATCGACCACGCCCTGCATGCCACCAACGCCAAGCGATCCCTGACCGATGCGGTGGCGCTGGACGAGGCGGTCAAGACGGCCCTCGGCAAAGTGGATTTGAGCGATACCCTGATCGTGGTCACCGCCGACCACGACCACACCATGACCATCAACGGCTATTCAGCCAAGGGCAACAAGGTGCTGGATCTGGTCAAGAACGCCGATGGTTCGACCCAGAACGACGCGGACGGCAAGCCGTTCACTACCCTGGTATTCGGCAACGGCCCCAACCGCCAGGACCAGCGTCCCACCCTCACCAGCGATGAGGTGATGGCGGATGACTACCTGCAGGAGACCGGGGTCAAGCTCGGCTCCGAGACTCACGGCGGCGGAGATGTGATGCTGTTCGCGGGCGGCGCAGGCAGCAGCCAGTTCAAGGGCACCCTCGACAACACCCGGGTGTTCGGCAAGCTCAGGGAGGCCCTCGGCCTGTGATAAAGGGGCCCGGCACCTCGCCGGGCACCTTTTCCGTCGAGCGAGAGACGATGATGAAATATCTGCTTTCTTTATGGCTGCTGGGCAGCGCCCTCTCCTTCCCCCTCCTGGCCGACGAGGTGCCCGATCTGGCCGCCCGCATCCGCTACGTGGACAGGGTGACCGGCAGCGACGGCATCACCCGGGAGAGCCAGTGGCAGGAGAAGTGGCTGCGGGTCGGTGACCAGGTGTGGAGCCAGCGGCTCATTCCCGTTCCCCTGGCCCGTGCCTATCACGCCACCCATGATGCCCGCCCCGGCCACAAACACTTCACTCACCAGATGGCGGCACGCTGGGTCACCCGCAGCGAGGGAGACGCACTCCAGTTGCGCTACGCCGATGCCTGGCACAACCAGCTGGTGGAGGTACCGCAGGAGGAGTACGGCCAGGTGGCCTTCAAACCGGAGTGGGCGCGGATCCGCCACCTCATCAACCCTTCCCTGTTAGAGGGAATGACACCGCTGGATGAGGCCGCCCCCGACCAGGCGGACTGGTATGAGACCCGCGAAGGTCGCCAGCGTACCCGCATCCTCTGGTCGAGCCGCTGGCAGTTGCCCCTGGTGGTGGAGTCGGCAAGCCTCGACGGTTATCGCAGCTACCGGATGGAGGTGACGCTCAAGCCGCTGCCAAAGACCCTCCCCTGGCAGCAACTGGCAGGGTACCAGACCCTGGATCTGCGGGATTTCTTCGACTGATCCCCCCAGGCTGCAATCGCCTGGCTGACATGACGTAACGGGATGTTACACTCTCTGTACTCATCCCGGACCCGAACATCCATGCGCCTTGTTACTCTGCTTCTGCTGCTCTCCCCTCTGATCGTCTGCGCCTTTTCGGCCCGTGCCGTGGTCGTCGTGGCCGCGGACATTCCCCCCTATGTGATCCGCGCCCAGCAGGGTGCGCCGAGCGGCATGGCCATCGAGGTGCTGGAGGAGGCTGCCCGCCGCCTCGGGGAACCGCTCGAGATCGAGTTGATGCCGCTGGCTCGCGCCCTCAGCCAGGCCAGCCACCGCCCGGATGTCCTGTTGTTGCCCCCGGCCCGAAATCCCCAGCGCGAACCACTGTTTCTCTGGATTGCCCCCCTGCTGGAGGAGGCCTTCGTGCTGGTCAGCCATCGCCGTCACCATCCAGCGCCGCTCTCCATGAAGACGCTGCCTGGCCTCACCGTTGGCGTGATGCGTGGCTCCCATAGCCAGAGCCTGATCCAGCCGCTGACAGGGGTGACCCAGGAGCTGGTCACCGAGGAGGTCAGCAACGCCAGCAAGCTGGCGCGCGGCCGCATCCAGGCCTGGGCGGTGGCCTGGAACACCGCCCGTTACAACCAGCAGCGGGCGGGTCTGCCGCTCCCGGATCTGGTGCGGGGCGAGACCTTGCAGCAGAGCACCCTCTACCTGGCCGCCAGTCCCCGCTTCTCCCGCAGCGAGGCGCTGCGCTGGCGCCGGGTCATTCAGGAAATGAGGGAGGATGGCAGTCTCGCGCGCATCCTGCACCAGTACGATTACCAGGCTCCCTGATGAGAAAGTCAGCCCAATTGCCAAACCACCCCAGAATAGTTATGGTATCTCCATGAAAGCAATCATGATTTTTTCCAGTACGCTCACACCCCGCTGAGCCCCCGCCCTCGCCCCGCTGCGCGAGTCGCTCGGGGGCATCGCTTTTGCTGTCTGCTTTTTACCCTTGCACCGTTTTTTGTCGACCAGTCTGCCCGTCATCCTGGTCCCTTCAGTCATTGATAAGGAAATACCCTATGAAACAGCCTCATCTCGTCATCTCCAGCCTGGATCTGGATCGCATCGAACAGCTGCTTGGCAACCACCCCCAGCACCTTGCCCTGCAAGAGGAGCTGGATCGCGCCGAGATCCGCGAACCCGCCGACATGCCGCCGGACGTGGTGACCATGAACAGCACGGTGCGCTTCAAGATGCAAAACAGCGGCAACGACTTCTGCCTGACACTGGTCTATCCGAAGGATGTGCAGGGGGACGAATCGAAGATCTCCGTGCTGGCGCCAGTGGGCAGCGCCCTGCTGGGGCTCAAGGTGGGTGACAGCATCGCCTGGCCGGGGCCGGCCGGTCGCACCATCCAGGTGGAGATCCTGGAAGTGGTCTATCAGCCGGAACGCGCGGGGGAGCTGCACCGCTGACAGGCTGCCAGGCTGCCATTCAGATCTGATGCGACCAGGTGGCTGACTCGGTATGCCTTTGTCCGGTCGGAGCTAAGGGCCACCGGCCGGGCATGACCTGACGGGGGATCAGGCCCCCTGACAGATCCGGTTCTTGCCCTCCCGCTTGGCCTGATAGAGAGCGCGATCTGCCTGGCTGAACAGGGTGTCAAAGTGCCATTCGCGGGCGCTGGGCGCCCACCCCAGGCTGGCCGTCACCCGGACCCCCTTCAGCCCCAGCGTTTCTATCCCCTGGCGGATCTGCTCGCAGCGCGCCTGCTGGGCCAGGGGGTCCCGCTCGGGCAACAGCAACACAAACTCTTCCCCGCCGAAGCGGCTGGCCACCAGATCCCGCTGGCCGGCAAGATAGCGACCCACCGCCTCCAGCACCCTGTCCCCGGTCTCGTGACCGTGGCGATCATTGATCTGCTGAAGTCGTCGAGATCCAGCACCACCAGCGCCCCCAGCCTTGCCATCGTCACGCAGTGATCCATGAAGCCGCGCCGGTTCAGGAGGCCGGTCAGGGGATCCTGGCTGGCCTGTCGACGCAGGGCCAGGGCCCGGTACTGGGTACAGAGCAGCAGCACCCCGAAGGTCGACAGATAGTTGCCCATCAGCATGGAGAGGAAGGGGAGCACATTGACCGCATGCTGATCCATCAGGACCCGCACCTCGCCGCCGAGCAGGGCCCCCATGCGCACCAGATTGAAACCGTAGAGCAGGATGTTGACCACGGTGAACACCAGCACCGCAGGCAGATAGTCAGGGTAGCCATGGCGCCAGATGAGCCAGACAATCACCGCCCCCACCATCATGTAGCTCAGGCAGGCCAGCAGCACCCGGGGGGCCATCTTGTCGTTGAAGATGACGCTCCAGCAAAGGATCAGCAGGTAGACCAGCATGAAGAGGGTGAAGGCCCGCCAGTTTGGCGGCTCCCCGAAGAAGCGCTGGATGGCGAGTGGCATCAGGGCGAGGCAGAAGGTGATGAGCAGGTTGGCCAGCCAGATCCCCGCGATATGGGGGGCAAATGCCTGCATGAAGAAGAGCGATTGCGCCGCCAGGGCACAGAGGCTGGACCACCACCAGAGCCCGAGACCGGGTATTTCCCTGTGGGTCCACCAGATGATGGAGAGGGTGATGAATCCCAGGCTGTAGCCCCCGAGGGCCATCAACATCAGGGTAAATACGTCCAGATTGAGCAGAATTGAGGCGTCCATTCCCGAACCTTCCAATGGGGATGGCTGAGTATATGGGAAGCCCATGACAAGACACAGAGGGAGCCTATGGGCCGGGCAAAAATATTTGCCCAGCTCGCACGCCCTACTCCCCTTGAAGCGGGCCGGACAACGCCCTGTCTGTGCCCGGATTTTCCACCGAGACGGCCGCCGGATATTTTGCACTTGAACCGGCGCCATTAGATAGATATGTTGTTTTCATGTGGTTTTATGAGTCACCACGACGGATAAAAGTCTCCATAACTTATTGAGTCTTCTGGCACAAACAGGTTTTGGTACATTTTTCATCCAACGAACCATTCATAGAATCTCATATGGGGCTTTTGCCCCGACCAAGACAATAATCCTGTCTTGCCTGCTGCCGGATGCAGCAGTCTCTTGTGCCATGGAGTCGCACGGGAGCAGGTTCAAGGCCGACCACATTTACGACAGAGACGTCATTTATGATCAAAAAACTCATTCTTTCTACCCTGCTGCTGTGCGGGCTGGCCAACGCCGCGCCCACTTCCACCCTGGATGCCGTACTGGAGCGCGGTGTGCTGCGGGTCGGCTTCGATGCCGGCTATCAACCCTTCGAGATGACCAACAAGCAGGGCCAGTACATCGGCTTTGACGTGGATCTCGCCAAGATGGTCGCCAAGGAGATGGGCGTGAAGGTGGAGTTCGTCAACACCGCCTGGGACGGCATCATCCCCGCGCTCTTGACCGACAAGTTCGACGTCATCATGGGCGGCATGACCGTCACTCCCCAGCGCAACCTGCGCGTGAACTTTGCCGATCCCTACATCGTCGTCGGCCAGACCATCGTGCTTCGCAAGGACAAGGCGGGCGAAATCAAATCCTTCCAGGACCTCAACGATCCCAAATACAAGATCGCGGTCAAACTCGGCACCACCGGCGAGCAAGCGGTCAAGCGCATGATCCCCAAGGCCACCCTGCTGCAGTTTGAAACCCAGGATGACGCCAAGCTGGAAGTGATCAACGGCAAGGTGGATGCCTTCGTCTACGACCTGCCCTACAACGCCATCTTCGCGTCCCAGAACCAGGGCGCCGTGGTGCACCTCGACAAGCCGTTCACCTTCGAGCCGCTGGCCTGGGCCATCCGCAAGGGGGATCAGGACACCCTCAACTGGTTCAACAACTACCTGCGCCAGATCAAGGGCGACGGCAGCTACGACCGTCTCTACAAGAAGTGGTTTGAATCCACCGCCTGGCTGAACCAGCTCAAATAACCTCTCAAAGGGGCGGCATGCCGCCCCTTCACGCAGACTCCCCACACGATAACGACAAAAGAGGTTGTGACAGTGATCAACCCCAAACTCACAAGACAGATGGAAAAACAGCCCAATCAGCTGCTCTGGCACGGGATCTTCCTGCTGCTGGTGCTGGCCGCCATTTTCGGCATCTACAAGGCCGTGCAGGCAGTGGATTACACCTGGCGATGGGAACGCATTCCCCAGTACATCGCCTATCAGGCAGAACAGAAACACTATGCCGAGTTTGACGGCACCGTGGTCGCGGACAAGGGACAGCTCTTCCTGCAAGACGATCTCGACCCCAGCCGCCGTCAGGCCATCGCTCCCAAGGGCTCCCAGCTGGCTGAAGGGGATACCGTCTTCCTCGGCGATACCCTGGATGTGCAACTGAGCTGGACCGCTGGCCCCATCGCCTGGGGCGTCTGGGTCACGGTCAAGCTCTCCCTGGTGGCAGGCATCTTCGCCATCCTGCTTGGCACCCTGGCCGGGCTCTCCCGCCTCTCCCCCAATCCGGCCCTGCGTAACCTGGCCGTGACCTATGTGGAGCTCATCCGTGGCACCCCGTTGCTGGTGCAGATCTTCATCGTCTATTTCTTTATCGGCACCGTGCTGAACCTCGACCGATTCACCGCTGGTGTGGCGGCGCTCGCGGTCTTCACCGGCGCCTACGTGGCGGAGATCGTGCGCGCCGGCATCAGCTCCATTCACAAGGGGCAGATGGAAGCGGGCAGAAGCCTTGGCATGACCTCGGCCCAGACCATGCGCTACGTCATCCTGCCCCAGGCCTTCAAACGGGTGCTGCCACCGCTCGCGGGTCAGTTCATCAACCTCATCAAGGACTCCTCTCTGGTCTCCGTCATCTCCATCACCGATCTCACCAAGGCGGGGCGCGAAGTGGTCAGCTCCACCTTCAGCCCGTTCGAGGTGTGGTTCACCGTGGCCCTGCTCTATCTGGTGCTGACCGGCACTCTCTCCTTCCTGGTGCGTCGTCTGGAGGTGAAATATGCGCGCAGCAACTGATCCCGTTATCAAGGCGCCATCGGTGTCGAAACGTTCTGCCATCACCGGCACTCCCTGTCCCTTCCCGGTGCGTCGTCTGGAGGTGAACTATGCGCGCTGCAACTGATCCCATCATCAAGGCGACCGGTGTAGAGAAGTTCTACGGCACTGAGGTGCACGCCCTGAAAAACGTCAGCACCCAGGTGGCCGAAGGGGAAGTGGTGGTGATCGTGGGGCCGAGCGGCTCGGGCAAGTCCACCTTCCTGCGCACCCTCAACCAGCTGGAGACCATCAACGATGGCAATATCGTGGTCGACGGCATCAGCCTCACCGAACCCGGGGATGTCAACAAGCTGCGGGAAGAGGTGGGCATGGTGTTCCAGTCCTTCAACCTCTTCCCTCACCTGACGGTGCTGGACAACATCACCCTGGCCCCTCAGAAGGTGAGAGGGCTCTCTCGCCAGGAGGCAGAGGAGCGAGCCAAGGCCCTGCTGCTCAAGGTCGGTCTCTCCAACAAGGCCCAGAGCTACCCCTCCCAGCTCTCCGGCGGCCAGCAGCAGCGGGTGGCCATCGCCCGGGCGCTCGCCATGCAGCCGCGCATCATGCTGTTTGACGAGCCCACCAGCGCCCTCGACCCCGAAATGGTGGGAGAGGTGCTGGACGTCATGAAGGGGTTGGCCCGCGAAGGGATGACCATGGTGGTGGTGACTCACGAGATGGGCTTTGCCCGGGAAGTGGCGGACAGGGTGCTCTTCATGGAGAGCGGCGAGCTGCTGGTGGACGAGAAACCCGCCGACTTCTTCGACAATCCACCCTCCCCGCGCCTGCGCCAGTTCCTGAGCCAGGTGCTATAACCCGCGATGCACCAACACGAAGAGGGAGCCCATGGCTCCCTCTTCTATGCTTGCCTTCCCCCCAGATCATCTCCCTGGCGCATTGCTTGCCGCAGCCTTTTGCCATCGGGTTGTCACCACGCCAACGAGCAAGGATGTTAATGAAATTTTAAATTCATCCGGTATGCTGACATCCAACTGGTCCAACCGGATGGCTCACATGGATGTGCAACTGCTCCTGCTCTACCTCTCGCCCCTCTTTCTGGTTTTCATCGGCTGGGAGATGCTCTACCTGCGAAAACACGGCGCCGCCTATCCCACGGCGGGCTACCAGTGGAAGGATCTCTTCGCCAATGCCACCCTAGCACTGATGCATCAGGGGGGCGATGCCCTGGCCGCCATTGCCATCGCCTATCTCTATGACACCCTCTGGGGCTGGCGATTATTCGATATCGAGCTGAACCTCTGGAGCCTCTTGCTGCTCTTTCTGTTGCAGGATCTCAGCTACTGGCTGTTCCACTTCGCGAGCCACCATGTGCGCTGGCTCTGGGCCTCCCACGTGGTGCACCACAGCTCGGAGCGGCTCAACCTCTCCACCGCCTTTCGCCAGAGCCTGATGTACCCGGTCTCCGGCATGTGGCTGTTCTGGATCCCCATGATCCTCATCGGCTTCCCCCCCGAGGCGGTGGTGGCCACCGTGCTCTTGAGCCTGGGTTTTCAGTTCTTCGTCCACACCCAGGTGGTGGGCAAGCTGGGCAAACTTGAATGGATCTTCAACACCCCGTCCCACCACAGGGTGCACCACGCCAGCAATGCCAGATACATCGATCGCAACTTCGCCGGCGTGCTCATCATCTGGGACCGGCTGTTTGGCACCTTCGTGGAAGAAGACTTGGGCGAGCCGTGCCGTTTCGGCATCACCAAGCCAATTCACAGCTTCAACCCCCTCACCCTCACCTTCCACGAGTGGCGCGACATGCTGCAAGAGGCCCGGGGCTTCCCATGGCGGCAAAAGCTCGCCGTGCTGTTTGGCAAACCGGCGGGCCCCACCAGCGATTGACCCACCGACCAGGATAAAAAAGAGCGCCCAGGGGCGTAATGCCGATCAGTTAAGGATCCATTGACCGATCCTCAGGCTGTGTAAGAATCCGAAACTCCTTGTTGGGTTTCGGATTTTTTTATGCGTATCGACCAAGCTCTCGACTTCATTCACGCCTGTCCTCCCGGAAAGTTTGAGTCCCTGTCTGACCTGCTGTCACCTGAACTGGTGCAGGCTTGCTTGGCCGAGACGGGCTCCGTCTCCTTGCGCCGACGGCGCATGCCCATGGAGCGGGTGCTATGGGCCATTATCGGGATGTCCTTGTTTCGTCATGTC
>NZ_JBFOCN010000048.1:0-23614 GCF_040907815.1 Aeromonas sp. s6 | reverse complement strand
ATAACACGGTAGGGGTACCGTTTTGTTATCCGGTTTGAAGCCGTATGACCACTCCCTTTTGTGGGCAACTGTCAGGTGAATACCATCTCCATACACATTGTCTAAGAGTGGCTCCCTTTATATGTTTGATTGACAGAACAGCCGGGGACGCCCGGCTCTCTCCATCTATTAACAGCAATCATGTTCACGAAATAGGCTAATTGATTGGGTCAGGAGGAGAGCGTCGCCAGCCTGGCCGCAAACCCCATGAAGAAGAGGCCGATAAGGCCGTTGCCGAGACGGGCCGCCGTCTGGCGCTGACGGAAAAAGCGGGCCATCAGGGTACCGCCGAAGATCAGCAGGGTCAGGTAGACGAAGCTCATCGTTTCCAGCATGCCAGCCAGCACCAGGTAGGAGATCCAGGTGTGGGCATAGCTGAAGTCGATGAACTGCACGAAGAAAGAGACGTAGAACAGGATCGCCTTGGGATTGGTGAGGCTCAGGGTGAGGGCCTTGGTAAAATAGCGCTCACCGGGATCCATCTCGGACGCCGGTCCCGCCTTTTTGGCGATGAAGTTCGCGTGCAGGATCTTCACCCCCAGATAAAGCAGATAGATGGCGCCCAGATAGCGCACCAGGGTAAAGAGCAATGGGGTGGTGCGAATGAGGGACGCGATCCCCAGATAGGCGCAGAAAATGAGGATGGCATCGCCGACGAAGACGCCGAGGGCGGCGCGATAACCCGGGCCTATGCCGCGCACGGCACCGGTTCGCAGCACGTAGAGGGAGTTCGGGCCTGGGGCAATGATGATGAAGAAGAGACCGACCAGATAGGTCCAGACGTTGATGACACCCAGGCTTTCGAACATGTTCCCTCCATGGCGGGTGATGGGCCGGATAGCGGCGGCAGGCCTTCTATACTAATCCGCCCCGCGCCAAGCACAAGATCTGACCAGCCATCCACACGCCGTCAGCATGAACGGCCTGCGCGCCACGCGAACGCAATCCGGGCGTTCGCCCACTTTGGTTATGTCCAGATACGCCGGGATAGGGCATGGTAGAGGGAGTGATCCCCCAGCCATGGACAAGACCTTGAGTACCGACACCCCGATCACCGCCCCGCCCGCGGTTGACAACCCGACTACCACCGCTTATCCGGTGATCGCCGCCATCAGCTTCTCGCACCTGTTGAACGACATGATGCAGTCGGTACTGCTGGCCATCTATCCCCTCCTGAAGCTGGGGCTCGATCTGTCGTTCACCCAGATAGGTCTCATCACCCTCACCTACCAGTTCACGGCCTCGCTGCTGCAACCCCTGATTGGCCTCTATACCGACCGCAGACCCATGCCCTACTCCCTGCCTCTGGGCATGGGCTTCACGCTGGTGGGGCTGCTCTACCTGTCGCAGGCGGGCAGCTTTGGCGCCGTGCTGTTGTCGGCCATGCTGATCGGCATGGGCTCCTCCGTCTTCCACCCGGAATCCTCCCGGGTCGCCCGCATGGCGGCCGGCAACCAGCCTGGTCTGGCCCAGTCTCTGTTCCAGATCGGCGGCAATCTGGGATCGGCCATCGGCCCCCTGCTCGCGGCGCTCATCATAGTGCCGAAGGGACAGGGCAGTGCCGCCTGGTTCTCGTTGTTCGCACTCATCGGGGTCATCGTGCTCAGCTTCGTCGGCCGCTGGTCCAGCCACCATGCCGCCAGCTTCCATCGGCGGATGAGGGCCCATGCTGGCACCGGCCTGAGCCGCCGCCAGATTGGCTGGTCACTGGCCATCCTCGGTCTGCTGATGTT
Organism: Aeromonas sp. s6; assembly: GCF_040907815.1. Taxonomy (NCBI): domain Bacteria; kingdom Pseudomonadati; phylum Pseudomonadota; class Gammaproteobacteria; order Aeromonadales; family Aeromonadaceae; genus Aeromonas; species Aeromonas sp. s6. The sequence continues at coordinate 21,842 of NZ_JBFOCN010000048.1, read as the reverse complement.
CTCCAAGTTCTTCTACATGGCCAGCCTGAGCAGCTATTACACCTTCTACCTGATGGACAAGTTCCACCTGTCGCTGGAGAGCGCCCAGCTCTATCTGTTCGCCTTCCTGTTTGCCGTCGCGGCGGGGACCGTGCTCGGCGGGCCACTCGGCGATCGCATCGGTCGCAAGCGGGTGATCTGGATCTCCATCCTCGGCGTCGCTCCCTTCACCCTGCTGCTGCCCCACGTCGACCTGTTCTGGACCTCGGTGCTGTCGATCGTCATCGGCCTCATCCTGGCGTCGGCCTTCTCCGCCATCCTGGTCTACGCCCAGGATCTGGTACCCGGCAAGGTCGGCACCATTTCCGGCCTCTTCTTCGGCTTCGCCTTCGGCATGGGAGGGATAGGGGCCGCCCTGCTGGGCAGATTGGCCGATGCCACCAACATCGAAACCGTCTATCAGGTCTGCGCCTATCTGCCCCTTATTGGCCTGCTGACCGCCTTCCTGCCCAATATCAGGAGAGGCTAGAGGCCAAGCGGCAGCCAGCGACCGACCATAAAAAACGCGGCCTGAGCAGGCCGCGTCTGGTTCCATCACTCGGGCCGCCTGACACGGCCATATCCGCTCGGACTCATCCGCCGAGCCTCTTTGTCAGCAATACGGCCTCTCCCCAGCCCGACGACCGGGCCCACTGGAAGTTGTCACCCGAGAGGCCGCTGACGGGGCCATTCACCGCAGGGCCGCGGCATTCCTCAGCAGTACTGGCCTGCCACCCAGCCCGACGACCAGGCCCACTGGAAGTTGTAACCACCGAGCCAGCCGGTCACGTCCACCACTTCGCCGATGAAGTAGAGGCCGGGCACGGTGCGCGCCTCCATGGTCTTGGAGGAGAGCTCGTTGGTATCCACTCCCCCCAGGGTCACTTCAGCGGTGCGATACCCTTCGGTGCCGTTGGGCAGGATCTGCCAATCCCCCAGCAGGGTGGCCACCGCCTCCAGCTCCCGTTCGTTGTACTGGCGCATCGGCTTGCTCACCAGCCATCCCAGCTCCACCAGCTTGTCGACGAAGCGCTTGGGCAGCTCGCGCCCCAGCACGGTTTTCAACTCCTGGGCAGGATGGGCCTGGGCCCAGGTCTTCAGGGTCTCTGGAATGTCGAGATCCGGCAGCAGGTTGATGTGGATCTTCTCCCCCGCCAGCCAGAAGGAGGAGATCTGCAGGATGGCGGGGCCGGAGAGGCCGCGATGGGTGAACAGCATGGCCTCCTTGAAGCGGGTGCCATCCTCGGCGGTCACCGCCACCGGCAGGCTGACCCCCGCCAGATCGGCGAAGGCCTCCTTGTCGGCCTGATGCAGGGTAAAGGGCACCAGCCCGGCGCGAGTCGGCAGCACGGTGAGGCCGAACTGCTCCGCCAGCTTGAAGCCGTAAGGGGTAGCACCGAGTTTCGGCATGGAGAGGCCGCCGGTGGCGACCACCAGCGACGAGCAGGCGATCTCCCCCTTGCTGGTGTCGAGCACGAAGCCTTCATCTGTCTTGCTGACGGTGAGGATCTCGGTCTGGAACTGCAGGGTCACGCCAGCCCAGTCGCACTCGGTCAGCAGGATGTCGACGATATCCTTGGCGCTGTCGTCGCAGAAGAGCTGGCCCAGGGTCTTCTCGTGGTAGTTCAGGCCATGCCTGTCCACCAGATCGATGAAATCCTGCTGGGTATAGCGCGCCAGCGCCGATTTGCAGAAGTGGGGGTTGGCCGAAAGGAAGGCATGGGGACCCGCCTGATGATTGGTGAAGTTGCAGCGACCGCCGCCGCTGATGAGGATCTTGCGGCCCGGCTTCTTGGCGTTGTCGAGCACCAGCACGGAGCGACCCCGGTAGCCAGCCTGGGCCGCACACATCAATCCGGCCGCCCCGGCACCGATCACCACCACATCCACCTGTTTCATCGTCACTCACCCATCAAAAGAAAAACGGCCCCTTTACCTTAAAGGACCGTGATTGTACCCGGCAGACACCAGCACAGCGGTACAAGGACACCTGCAAATAGAAAACGGCCCCTTTACAAGGGGCCGTCATTGTACTGACTGAACACTAAGTGTCCACGACTATCAGGCGTTGCCGTCCATGATGCTGGCCGGGGCGCCCTTGGCCAACTCGGCCAGCTCCTTGTCGATGAAGTAGAGGCCCTTGCCATCCTCGCCCACCAGGCTCAGACGGTCGACGATGCTCTTGAACAGCTTCTCCTCTTCGTGCTGCTCGGCCACGTACCACTGCAGGAAGTTGAAGGTGGAGTAATCCTGGGTGGTGAAGGCGACGTGGGCCAGACCGTTGATGCACTTGGTGATGTGATACTCGTGCTCCAGGGTGGTGCGGAAGATGTCACCCAGGGACTTGAATTCGTGGGGAGGCGCTTCAATGGCCCCCAGCACCGGCATGGCACCGGTCTCGCTCACGTAGGTGAACAGGCGCTCCATGTGCTGGCGCTCCTCGACCGCATGCTGGCGCAGGAAGGTGGCGGCCCCCTCGAAGCCCTTGTCCTCGCACCAGGCGCTCATCTGCAGGTAGAGGTTGGAGGAATAGAATTCAAGATTAATCTGCTCGTTCAACTTCTCGATCATGGCTTTGGCCAACATGATGATTCTCCACTGTGATTTGCCCACGATTGTCGCCACTGTTGCATCCTGACGCAACCAGAGACAACCGACGCACCCCGCAGTTGCGACGACTTTTCACCTCATCCTCTCCCCCATACGGTTATAGAGAAGCAAAGAAACATGGTGTAGGTGACATCAGCCATTATGATGGCGCCATTGGTCGGGGAAAGGATTCAATGAGATTCATAATGGCACTGGCGCTGCTCTGGATGACCCAGTTGCAGGCAGCTCCCTCCTTGCTGAAAGAGGCTGAATTGCAGGCGGCGCGCGATCCCGTCGGCTATCTGCAGCGCCTCGACGCCAGTCCCCAGCAGGATATGGAACTGTTCTACGCCAGGTCCCTGGCCCAGGCAGCCCTAGGCCGCTATCCCCAGGCACAGCGCGACAATGCCCGCGCCCGGGGTCTGGCCAATGCCCAGCAGGAGACCCTGCGCCTGCTCGACTTCCGGTTGCAGCAGATTGCCCTGACCCTGGATGCCGATACGCCGGATCAGGCGCTCGAGCTGCTCACCCAGCTCTGGCCGGCGGTCAGGCATCACCCCAGGCAGGTCTCGGAGTGGCATGCCCTCAACGGGCTCGCCCTCTACCGTACCCAGCAGATGAAAGAGGCGATCCTCGAGCTCAAGACAGCCTATCACCTCAAGCAGAAAGAGCCGGGTTCCATCCTCTCCACCTTGCAGTGCGGCCGTCTGCTGATGACCCTCGGCAACCTCTATGCGGACCTCAATCTCTACCGTGAGGCCGAGACCTATTATCAGGATGCCCTCGGCCAGATGGTGCAGCTCAACGAACCCAACAGCCAGGCCATCATCCGGGCCAACATGGCCAGGCTCTACATCGACATGGGCCAGCCTGCCAGAGCCAGCCAGTTGCTCGATACCCTGCTGGCCACGCCGAGCCTGTCACCCCACTATCGCGCCATCGTCCTCGGCTACCAGGCCATGGTGTTCAACGCACGGGCGGACTGGCACGCCGCCTGGCGCAGCCTGGAGGAGGCACAAGCTATCTATGACAGGCTGGATAGCCCGCAGGCGGCCTCCCGTCTGACCGAGATCAGGGCAAGAACCCTGCTGGGTCGTGGCGAGAAGCAGCTGGCCCTGCAACTGCTGATGGAGCACACCGCCCCTCTCTCCATGGATGGTCGGGCGATGCAGGCCAGGTTACTGGCCGATCTGGGCCGCTACCCCGAGGCCTACGGGGCCATGACCCGCTACATGCAGTACTACAAGCAGCACTTCAACCAGACCCTGAGCCAGCACGCGGCCGCCTTCCAGGTCGAGATGGATCTGGCTCGCAGCGAGGCCAGCAATCGCGCGTTGCAGCAGGAGAACGAGAGCAAGCGCCAGCAACTGCTCTACCAGCAGAGTGCCCGCTACTACCAATTGCTGCTGCTGGTGCTGCTGGCCGTCGCCCTGATCCTGCTCGGGCTCACCACCCGCAGGCTCCACCGCAGCTCGCGCCACCTCTACAAGCTCGCCACCTTCGATCAGCTGACCGGGCTGCCCAACCGGCGCGCCCTGCTGGAGAGACTGGGTCAGCAATGGCTGCACGAAACGCCCCTGACCCTGCTCATCATCGACATCGATCACTTCAAGCAGATCAACGACAAGCATGGTCACCAGGCGGGGGATCAGGCTATCCGGCAGTTGGCCAGGGAGCTCAAGAGCTGGGCACCGGACCAGCAGTTGATCGGGCGCTGGGGCGGGGAAGAATTTCTGGTGGCCATGACCCAGGACGGGGCCACCTGCTGGCGGCTGGCGGAGCAGCTGAGAAGCCGGATCGCCTACCTGGCGGCCCCCCACATGACCATCAGCATCGGGGTGGCGGAACGCTCGACGCAGGATGACAGCCTGAGCCAGCTCATCCATCGGGCCGACATGGCCATGTATCAGGCGAAGCGCCAGGGGCGCAACCAGACCGTGCTGGCCCAGTCTCCCCACCTTTCCCCTGAACTGGCCTGCAACGTCGCCTGATGCCCCCTCGTGCGGGTGTCAGGGCGTCAGCTCAGTGAGTGACGCCACGTTCACCGGCGCACCGTAATCCACTCCCGGCAGTTCGAAGCCGTTGAGCTGCATGAACTCCTGGCGCAACCCGGCAAAATCCCCCAGGGTGCGGAAGTTCTCCGGCGTCACCTTGGGCCAGAGCGCCGAGACGGCGGCCTGCACCGCTGGCTCAAGCTCGTGGTCATCCATCCGGATCAGCCGGTTGCCATCGGCGACAACCCCTCTGGGCCCGTACATCTTGTCGGCAAACAGCCGCTGCATCTGCTCGATGCAGCCCTCGTGGACACCACGCTCCTTCATCACCCCCATCAACAGGCCCAGATAGACAGGCAGCACCGGAATAAACACGCTCGCCTTGGTCACCAGCGCCTTGCAAACCGACACCCAGGCATGACCGCCAATCCCGGCAAGTTGCAGGTTGATGGTCTCGGCGGTGGCGTGCAGGTGCTCCTTGGCATAGCCGATGGTGCCGTCCCGATAGAGGGGATAGGTGGACTCGGGGCCGATATAGGAGTAGGCAACGGTCCGGGCGCCGGGGGCCAGGCAATCCGCCTGCTGCAATGCCTGCATCCAGCGCTGCCAGTCCTCTCCCCCCATCACGGTGACGGTGTCGCGGATCTCCTCCGGGGTGGCTGGCTCCAGCGACTGCTGCACCAGCGCATCGTGCTCCAGATCCAGCCCCCAGCCTTGCAGCGGCTGGCCTGTGGTCTTGAGCACCGAGCGTACCTGTGTGCCATCCGGCATCACCCTGACTCCGCTCGCCAGCGAATAGACCACCAGATCCACCTGCCCGAGCTGCTGGCGGATGACGTCGATGGCCTGCTGGCGCATGGTGTCGGAGAAGGCATCCCCGATCAGGTTGACGGCGATACGACCGGCTTGCTCCGCCGCCTGACGAAACCAGATGTTGTTGTACCAGCCAGCACTGCCGAGCCCCTTGTCGGAGGGACCCCGCTCGAACGAGACGCCCAGGGTATCGGCCCCGGCGCCGAAGGTGAGCGCGATCCGGGACGCCAGCCCGAAACCGGACGATGCCCCCAGCACCAGCACCCGTTTCGGCCCGTTGAACGGCCCCGCCGCCCGCACCTGTTCGATCTGTTGCAGCACGGCGGCGCGACAACCCATGGGGTGGCAATTGCGGGCAACACAACCCTGGATCTGGGGATGAATGATCATGAAGGACTCTCCGGTGCATCGGTGGGACATGAGAAACGGCCATGACAGCGTCACCCGGTTGCAGGTGAGGAGCCCTGGCCAGTTTTGCCAAGGGAACTGGCTACAGCATAACCAAGGGGGGCGGGATTACCTTGATGTCGGACGGGATATGGACTGGAAGAGGGCAGAAAAACAAAAGGGAGCGCGAGGCTCCCCAAAGCGGTATTCAGATGCTTTTTGTTGTTTTGTGTTCATTGCGAAGCACGGGCACATCCTATTCCCCCACCTTCCCGAGGGCAATAGCACGCCTGTGACCGGCGTCAAACTCCTGTTCAAAATATGCACTCCCCGGCCACCTGCACCTCTACGCCTTCCGGTTCGGGGTCAGGCAAATCCTGAAACTGTGGCGACGATGCCGTTTTAGTTTCAGCAGACATTGGTATAGTGGACCCAGGATCAGTGAGGAGAACTCCCATGAATGGAACCTATTACAAACACGTACTGGCCGCGATCGACCTGTCGGAAGACAACCGCAAGGTGATCGAGAAGGCGGTCGACCGGGCCCGCTCCAACGGCGCCAAGCTGTCGGTGATCCATGTGGATGTGGATCTCAAGGATCTCTACACCGAGATGATCGACATCGACATCGACAACGTGCAGGACCAGGTGATCGCCGAAGCGAAGGAGAAGCTGGAAGCCTTCCTCGCCTCGGTGGACTACCCCATCGAGAAGAAGCTGGTCATCTGCGGCGATCTGAGCGAGCGGGTCAACCAGGCGGTCAAGGACTACCAGATCGACCTGCTGGTGTGCGGCCATCGCCAGAGCTTCTGGAGCCTGCTCACCTCGAGCGCACGCCAGCTGATGAATACCGTGCCCTGCGACATGCTGGTCGTGCCCTTGCAGAAGTGATCGAACAGGCGTAGTGTGATTTGCCATGAATATGACCTCATTCAATCACAACTACTGGTGGTGCTGCTTCTAAACAGGCGGCATTGCTTTTCTATGTAAAATTTCCCAAAGAAAACACCGTGACCGCCGAGAGGCGGTCATTGTTTTCATCCCTATGTCGCCTCCCGGCTCACCCAACTGGAGAGAGTGACATGCACAACCCCGTGATCCTGACCGGCGACCGCCCCACCGGCAAACTGCACATCGGCCACTACGTCGGCTCCCTGCGCCAGCGCGTGGCCGCCCAGCACCATTACCGCCAGTTCGTCATGATCGCCGATCTGCAGGCGCTGACCGACAACGGCCACAACCCGGCCAAGGTGACCGATCACGTGCTGGAGGTGATGGCCGACTACCTGGCCGCTGGCCTCGACCCCGCCAAGACCACCTTCTGCCTGCAGAGCGCCCTGCCCGCCCTCGCCGAACTCACGACCTACTACCTCAACCTGGTCAGCGTCGCCCGGCTGGAGCGCAACCCCACCGTCAAGGCCGAAATCCAGCAAAAAGGGTTCGAGCGCAGCCTGCCCGCCGGCTTCCTGATCTATCCGGTCAGCCAGGCCGCCGACATCACAGCCTTTCGTGCCACTCACGTGCCGGTGGGCGAGGATCAGCTGCCCATGCTGGAGCAGACCAACGAGATAGTGCGCCGCTTCAACACCCTGGTTGGCAAAGAGGTGCTGACCGAGTGCCAGCCCATCCTGAGCGACACCGGCCGCCTGCCCGGCATCGACGGCAAGGCCAAGATGTCCAAGTCCCTTGGCAACACCATCGAACTCGGCATGTCGAGCGACGAGATCAAGGAGGCGGTGTTCGCCATGTATACCGACCCCAATCACCTCAAGGTGAGCGATCCAGGTCAGGTGGAGGGCAATACGGTGTTCGCCTATCTGGATGCCTTCCACCCTGACAAGGCCCTGGTGGCCGAGATGAAGGCCCACTACCAGCGCGGTGGTCTGGGGGACATGCGCTGCAAGCAGGTACTCAACGACTGCCTGCAGACCCTGCTCGCTCCGATGCGGGAGCGGAGCGAGGCAGCCATCGCCGACAAGCGCCAGCTGCTGCGTCTGTTGCAGCAGGGTACCGAGCAGGCCCGGGCCCTCACCGACGAGGTGCTGGCCGAGGTGAAGGGGGCGATGGGGCTGGACTACTTCTCCGGATTGGCGTGATCTGCCCCCTGCGGCGCGGGATGGCCGAGCGCATCCGCGCCGTAGCGCTCCCTCGCCAGCCGGTGCAACAACCCCTTGAACCAGCCGATCGCCTCGTCATGGGCACTGAGCGGGTGGCCCGCCATCAGGTAGACGATGGGGATGGCGGGTTCCAGCTGGTGCAGGCGCAACGGATAGTGGCGACAGAAGTGGCGCCCGATCATCTCGGGCACCACCACCAGGTAGCGGCCGGTCGCCATCAGCGGCGGTACCGCCATAAAGCTCGGCAGCCTGACCCCCAGCTCCCGCTCCACCCCGAAACGGGCCAGCCAGAGATCCACCATGGCCTGGCTGTGGCCCCAGCTGGAGGTGTGGATGTGGGGCCGGCTGACCAGTTCTCCCGGCCCCAGCATGTCGGGCAGAGCGCTGCCGAGGGGAGACAAACAGACCAGCGGATTGCTGAACCACTCCTCGCGCCACAACCGGGGCGAGAGGTGGTTGGCACCGGCAAACCCGATCACCAAATCCAGTTCCCCCTTCTCCAGCTCCCGCTCGTAGTCGCTGTCCGCCAGCTCGCACACTTCCAGTCGGCAGTGGGGAGCCTGCTGCACCATCCACTCCACCAGCACCGGCACCAGGCCGTGCTCCACCGAGCCCGGGGTGGCGATGCGAAAGATCCGCCGCGCACTTGCCGGGTCGAATCCCTTGGCCTGACGCAGCCCCTGCTCCAGCATGGCCAGCGCCTGGCGCACCGGGCTCGCCAGCGCCTTGGCCCGTTCGGTCGGCATCATCTCGCGCCGGCTCATCACGAACAGCGGGTCATCCAGCGCCTGGCGCAAGCGCCCCAGCGCATGGCTGACGGTGGACTGGGAGAGGTGCAGCCGTTCGGCGGCACGGGTGACGTTGCGCTCCTGCATCAGCATGTCGAACACGGTGAGCAGGTTGAGGTCGAGGCGGGAGAGGGGCAGTTCCATCGATATTGGCCATAGTTGAATGACGACAATTCATTTTTGGCATAGTAGCAGATTGCATAGAATGCGCAGGCGAATTACATCGGAGATTCAAATGCGTAGCTATCTGTTGTTGCTGGCGATCGGCCTGTTGTGGGGCTCCCAGTTCATTTTCATGCACCAGGCCGTGGCTGAACTGCCCCCCATCATGGTGGCCGCCGGACGCGCCCTGTGCGGCAGCCTGACCCTGGGTCTGCTCTGCCTGTTCATGCGCCTCAAGAGTGAACACACGCCCTGGCGAACCTATATGCTGATCGCCCTGCTCGACGCCACCATCCCCTTCATCATGGTGGCCTGGGGACAACAGTATGTGGACAGCGCCATCGCGGCCGTGGTCATGGGTTGTATCCCCTTTGTGACCATTCTGGCGGCACCCTTGTTTATTTCTGGTGAAAGAATCACCAAGGGCGGCCTCGTCTCCGTGATCATCGGCTTCGTCGGCGTGCTGGTACTGTTCTGGCCCAAGCTGACCAGCGGCATGAATGCCGGCCTGCTCGGTGCCATGGCCATCCTGTTCGGTGCCAGCTGCTTCGCCATCGGCCTGCTGATGATCAAGCGCTTCGCCAAGGACCATCCTGTGGTCGTGGCCCGCAACATCCTGATCTCCTCGGCCATCCAGCTGCTGCTGGCCGCGCCCTTCGTGGCCGACCTGAGCAGCCTCACCCTGCCGAGCCAGCAGGCCATGGGCGCCGTCGCCATGCTGGGGATCTTCTGTACCGGCCTGGTCTACTTCCTCTACATGGCGCTGATCCAGAAGGCGGGCCCGACCTTCGCCTCCTTCAGCAACTACCTGGTGCCGCTGTTCGGCGTCATGCTGGGAGCCCTGTTCCTCGGCGAGCAGATCCAGTCCACCACGGGCGTGGCGCTGGCCCTTATCCTGGGTTCGGTCGCCCTCAACCAGTGGGCACAGCAGCGCCGCCAACAGCGGGAGGCTGCCCTATGTCAGGCATCCTGACCACCCTCTGCGGCGGTCTGGTACTGATAGCCGGCTGGCAGTATCGCCACCGGCTGGCCGGGGTGCTGGGTCTGCTGATGGTGCTGCTGCCCTGGTTCTTCGACAGCAAGCTGCAAGCCATGCTGAACTATGCACTGAATGCCTGAAGACCCTCTCTGCGTGTGTGACGAGAGTGTATCTCTCCTGTTTTTGGGACCGTTTTAACAAAACCTCCGATTTGTCCCCTCTACCGGCGCCCTGCGCCGGTTTTTTTATCTCTGCGCCTCTGGTCCGTAGCGATAACTCAACCGCTCGTTCTTGCGCGGCCCCGTTATCTGCCAGGCGAGCAGGAAACCCTCGCCGGTTTCGGTCAGCTCGGCGCTGTAGTGATCCTGCCCGCACAGGTGAGGCTCGGCCGTGACCCAGTGCCCGTCCCCCCGGGGCAACAGCTCGAACAGCATCACCGGCTGCTCGTAGCGCAGGTGGGAGAGCATGATCCCCCGTGCGGTGCGCTGCCACCAGAAGCGGTTGTGCATGGTCAGCTCCCGGCCATGGGGCGTGGTGTAGCGACCCGTCTCGGCATACAGCCACCCCCCATGGTGATCGGTCACCACCACGGCACCCTCCCCGCGACCGCACCAGTCGGTGGCGGATCCGGCCCCGTTGCTCGCCTCGAAGGCAAATGCTCCGATCTGTGACAACCCTTCCCATAAACGCTGGATCGCGCCTTCCAACTCGGCCATCATAGCGCCCTCCAAATTGACAACTGACGACAATTCAATCACATGAACTACTTGATAGGGGTTACCCTGCTCTGGTCCTTCTCCTTCAGCCTGATCGGGGTCTACCTTGCCGGTCAGGTGGATGCCTACTTCTCGGTACTGACCCGCATCGTGCTCGCCAGCCTGGTGTTTCTGCCCTTCCTGCGCCGTCGCTGGCTGCGCCCCGATCTGGTGGCCAAGCTGATGGCCCTCGGTGCCATCCAGCTCGGCATCATGTATCTCTTCTACTACCACTCCTTCCTGCTCTTGACGGTACCGGAAGTGCTGGTGTTCACCATCTTCACCCCCATCTATGTCACCCTGATCCACGACCTGCTGGAAGGGCGCTTCAAGCCTGTCTATCTGTGGGGGGCCCTGCTGGCGGTGCTGGGGGCGGCCGTCATCCGTTTCGACGGCCTGACCGAAAACTATGTACTGGGATTCCTGGTGGTGCAGGGCGCCAACGTCTGCTTCGCCCTGGGCCAGGTAGGCTACAAGGTGCTGCTGGCCCGGGAGGCTGAGCAGCCGCCCCAGCTGGCGGTGTTCGGCTGCTTCTATCTGGGCGCCCTGGTGATCGCCCTGCCCGCCTGGTGGCTGCTGGGCAAACCTCAATATCCCGCCAGCTCCCTGCAATGGGGCATCCTCTTCTGGCTGGGGGTCGGGGCATCCGGGCTCGGCTACTTCCTGTGGAACAAGGGGGCGACCCTGGTCAGCAGCGGCGTGCTGGCCATCATGAACAACGCCTTGATCCCCGCGGGTCTGCTGGTCAATCTGGTGCTCTGGGGAAAGGATACCGACCTGCTCAGACTCGGTCTGGGCGCCCTGCTGATGCTGGCTTCCCTCTGGGTCTGCCAGCGTCAGCAGGTCAGTGAGCGCTGACTGAAAACCATTGACGCTGATGGGTCCATCGGCGTCAATGGGTTCGCGGACAGTGACTGGCCGTCAGCCGACCACGGCGTTGTGTTCCCGCTTCGCCTGACCGTGGCAGGAGGCCAACCGGGCCAGCAGGTGATCGAGCTGCTCGGCACTCTGGCTCTGCACCAGGCCGATGCTCACGGTCACCGGACGCTGGGGCAGCAGGCTGGCGTCGGCGATCTCGAGCCGCAGCCGCTCGGCAATCTCCAGGCCGCTCAACCGATCGGTCTGGGAGAGCATCAGAATGAAGCCGTCTTCGTCCCAACGGGCGAAGGGATCTTCCCGACGCAGCTCGCGGCGCACGATGCGGGCCAGCTTGGCCAGCATGGCGTCGCAGGCCGCCTCCCCGAACAACTGCAGGATCTTGCTGCGGTGATCCACGCTGAACTGCAGCAGACAGAAACTGCCGCTCTCGCTGGCCAGCCGTTCATCCAGCAGCAGCTCGAAGTGGCTGCGGCTCTCGAGGCCGGTGAGGGGATCCGTGTCGTGGCGATCCTCCAGGGGCGCCATGGCGGCATCCAGATGGCGAACCACCCCCAGCAGTTGACCTCCTTCGTCGCGACGGACCCGCTCCTCCAGCCGGATGTAATGGCCCTGATGGTGCAGGATGCGGTACTCGAGTCGAAGCCCGTTACTGCGCCCTTGCTGGCAGGCCTCCAGGGCCTCTGCCAGACGGGGAGCATCATCCGGATGTACCCGATCCAGCCAGCCGAGATCCCCCAACTCGCCCCCCTCCAGGCCCAGCAGTTGCAGACAGGAAGGGTCCCGCCTCAGACCCTGCCCGGCCGACCAGGTCCAGATCCCGGCCTCCAACATCGCCATGGCCTGTGCCATCAGCGTCACCTCAAGGGGAGTGGTGACCTCAACCCCGGGAGTCTCATACCTTTCCATCACGCGCCTCGAAACCGGATCTGAATATCTGTCCAAGCAATCACACTCAATAAGTAACATTGGTGCTGGCGCCGAGCAACCGCGCCAGCATCGCTGGCCTCGCACCTCTCGCCTCTGGTGGTCCGCCATCAGGGCTTGCCAGCCTCCAGCTACGAAGTGAAGCCCGACGTCACGCCACCTTGCCCTGATAGCCTGCCATCAGGGCCTGCCAGCCTCCAGCTACGAAGTGAAACCCGACGTCACGCCACCTTGCCCTGATAGCCTGCCATCAGCGCCTGCCAGTTCTCCGGCACGAAGTGGAAGCTGGTGTGCAGTTGCGACTCCTTGTTGAAGGAGCGCAGCAACCGCTCCAGGTTGGCCTGCTGCCAGTTGCCGGGGGAGCGGATGGCTCCTTTGTCGAAGTCGATCACCCACACCTTGCCCTCCTTGTCGAGCAGCAGGTTGTGGCTGTTGAGATCCGCATGATAGACCCCTGCATCGTGCAACTGGCGCACCGTTTTGCCTATCTTGTGCCACACCTCACCGGCGATCGGCCCCTGCTTGAGCAGGGCCACCAGATCCTTGGCGCCGCGAATGCGCTCGATCAGGATGTCGGCCCGATAGAAGGGTCCCTGCTTGACCATGCGGGCCGCAAAGGGGCGCGGCACCGGCAGCCCCTGTTCACTCAGGGTCGCCAGCAGACGATATTCAGCCATGGCCCGGCTGCTCTCCACCCCCTCAAACCAGAACCGGTCACGCACCAGCTTGCCCACCATGCCGCCACGGTAGTAGTGACGCAGCACCAAGTGGCGGGATTCATCCTTCACGAACCAGGTCACCCCGCGACCGATGGAAGAACCTACCACCTGGCGATGGGTCTGCCACCAGACAGGATCGAACAAGGCAGGGGAAGGATCGCGGAAGACTCCGTCGGCATACCAGCAGACCTGGTTGTGGGTGGTGTGTGTCAGCATGATGAGAATTCCGGTCGATAGTGGGTGCAGGGCATCCATTCAGAAAGCCGTGCCGGTCGGGCAACCGGCGCAATTTTACAATCCACAGGGGAGTTTGCATAATGCCATCCATCCATTTTGCCATCGTTGCGCCACATCATGCCGCTGTTCCAAACGCCGCCCTCCTCCATCTGCATCCTGCGGCTCTCCGCCATCGGAGATTGCTGCCACGCGCTGGCGCTGGTGCGCGTCATCCAGCGGGAGTGGCCCCAGACCCGCATCACCTGGATCACTGGCAAGATTGAGGCGACCCTGTTCGCCGATCTGCCGGGGGTCGAGGTCATTCCCTTCGACAAGAGCAAGGGGTGGCGCGGCTATCGCGATCTCTGGCAGACCCTCAAGGGGCGCAGGTTCGATGCCCTGCTCCACCTGCAGGCCGCCATGCGCGCCAGCATCGCCACCCTCGGCATCAAGGCCAAGGTCAAACTCGGGTTTGATCGGGAGCGCGCCAGCGACGGTCAGTGGCTGTTCACCAACCATCGGGTCCCCTCACCCGCCTCCCCCCACGTGCTGGACGGCTTTCTCGCCTTCGCCAAAGAGCTCGGGATAAAGGATCTGACCCCGGACTGGCAACTGCCCATCAGCGCCGAGCACCAGGCCTGGGCGAAGGAGAAAATTGGCGGAAAGCCGACCCTGCTCATCTGCGCCGCTGCCAGCAAGGCATTCAAGAATTGGACTGCCGCCGGCTATGCCGCGCTGGCGGATCACGCCGCAGACAAGGGCTTTCAGGTCTATCTGTGCGGCGGACCAGCCAGGCTGGAGCGGGATCTCGCCGCCGAGATCCAGCGCCTCAGCCAGAGCAAGCCGGCAGATTTGGTGGGGCAGACCAGCCTCAAGCAATTGCTGGCGCTGATTGGCGAGGCGAGCCTGGTGCTGGCCCCGGATACCGGCCCTGCCCACATGGCTACCCTGGTGGGGACACCCGTGATCGGCCTCTACGCCCACCACAACCCGGAGCGTACCGGACCCTATCTGTGCCGGGATTATCTGGTCAGCGTCTATCAGGAACTGATTGAGCAGGAGACCGGCAAGCCGCTGGCCGAGCTCGGCTGGCGCACCCGCCTCAAGGATCCGGACGCCATGGCCAAGATAAGCCGCGAGCGGGTCATCGCCGCCTTCGACCGCCTCTGTACCGACAAGCATCTTCTACCAACCCAGGGCAACTCGGAAATTCCGAGCCCTGGCGCAGGGATAATCTGATGGCCCGGCCCCGGCTCCGTGGGCAGAATGGCCCTCTATGCGGGTAACGCCCGCACAGCAAGCTACGGATATTTTGATCGGCTGGAATATGATTCCGGCCGTTTTTTTATCCGCCCCCATCTGCTAAGATTCGCCGCCTTTACATCCTCCTGACTCTGATTCCTCCGCGCATTGCGAGCAACCGTCTCCCTTATCGGGCACAAGACGGCGGCCTCTGCTACAACCAAAGCGCGGATCATCGCTTAAAGGTACAGACATGGCGCAACAAGGCACTCTCTATATCATCTCTTCCCCGAGCGGGGCCGGTAAGTCCAGCCTGCTCAATGCCTTGCTGACCCAGCACAACGCCGCCAGCAAGATGCAACTCTCGGTCTCCCACACCACCCGCGCCACCCGTCCCGGTGAAGAGCACGGGGTGCACTACCACTTCGTCCAGGTGGAAGAGTTCAAGGCGCTGATCGAGCGCGGTGACTTTCTGGAGTGGGCAGAAGTCTTCGGCAACTACTACGGCACTTCCCGCGCCGCCATCGAGGCCTGCCTGGCGCAGGGCATCGACGTCTTCCTCGACATCGACTGGCAGGGTGCCCGCCAGATCCGCGAACAGATGCCGACCAAGTCCATCTTCATCCTGCCTCCCAGCCGCGAGGAGCTGGAGCGCCGCCTGATCGGCCGCGGCCAGGACAGCGCCGAGGTGATCAAGGGCCGGATGGAGAAAGCCATTGCCGAAATGGTGCACTATGACGAGTATGACTATGTCATCATCAATGAAGACTTTGAGCTGGCACTGTTCCAGCTCAGGGCCGTCATCGAGTGCCAGCGCCTGGAAATGCGTCAGCAACAGCAGGCCCAGCAAAACTTGCTGAAACAGCTACTGGCAGAGTAAGCCAAAAACAAGTAAACTTTTGCGTCATTTTTAAACACTGCTTTTTCAATCACAGAAAGCCCAAACACTGGAGTCCCGCATGGCCCGCGTTACTGTAGAAGATGCTGTAAAACAGGTAGGTAACCGTTTTGACCTGGTGCTGGTCGCCGCGCGCCGCGCTCGTCAAATCGCGGTACAAGGCAAGGATCCCCTGGTCGACGAAGAGAACGACAAGCCGACCGTGATCGCCCTGCGCGAGATCGAACTGGGTCTGGTCAACAACCAGGTGATGGATACTCAGGACCGCTACGAGCAGCAAGAGCAGGAAGCCGCCGAGCTGGCTGCCGTTGCTGCCATCGCAGAAGGTCGCGGCTAAGTCAGTCGCCTCCCATAGTCGGCGCCCGCCCGGGTGCCGGCTGTTCTCCCCATTTACAACCGCTCGAAAACCTCGCAAACTCGAGGGCATACCCTCAATTTCACGGATTGCCGTTTAACCGCTGCGGGGACTGTCTTGTATTTATTTGAAAATCTTAAAGAAATAGCCAGTTCCTACCTGCCACCCGAGCAGGTTGAGAAGCTCAGGCAAGCCTATGTGGTAGCCCGTGATGCTCACCAGGGACAGATGCGTTCCAGTGGTGAACCCTACATCACTCATCCCGTTGCCGTGGCCCGCATCCTGGGCGACATGCGCCTCGATCACGAGACCCTGATGGCTGCCGTGCTGCACGACGTCATCGAAGATACCCCTGTCACCAAGGACGATCTTGCCGAGCAGTTTGGCAACGCCGTCGCCGAGCTGGTCTCCGGTGTCTCCAAGCTCGACAAGCTGAAGTTCCGCGATCGCAAGGAAGCCCAGGTCGAGAACTTCCGCAAGATGATGATGGCCATGACCCAGGACATCCGGGTCATCCTGATCAAGCTGGCCGACCGCACTCACAACATGCGTACCCTCGGCTCCTTGCGACCGGACAAGCGCCGCCGCATCGCCCGGGAAACCCTCGAGATTTTCGCCCCCATCGCCAACCGCCTCGGTATTCACACCATGAAGAACGAGCTGGAAGAGCTCGGCTTCGAGGCGCTCTACCCCATGCGCTCCCGGGTACTGCGGGAATCGGTACGCCGCGCCCGTGGCAACCGGCGCGAGATCATCGACTCCATCCAGAGCGAGATTGAGGGGCGTCTGCGGGAAGCCGGCATCGATGCCCAGGTAAGCGGACGCGAGAAGAACCTGTTCTCCATCTACAACAAGATGGAGAAGAAAGAACTGCAATTCCACGAAGTGATGGATATCTATGCTTTCAGAGTGAGAGTGAAAGACATAGACACCTGCTACCGGGTGCTTGGGCAGATGCACAGCCTCTACAAGCCGCGCCCCGGTCGCTTCAAGGACTACATCGCCATCCCCAAGACCAACGGCTACCAGTCCCTGCACACCTCCCTGGTGGGCCCCCACGGGGTACCGGTGGAGGTGCAGATCCGCACCGAGTTCATGGACCAGATGGCCGACAAGGGCGTCGCCGCCCACTGGGCCTACAAGCAGGATGGGGACAGCTCGGGCACCACGGCCCAGATCCGCGCCCAGCGCTGGATGCAGAGCCTGCTGGAGCTGCAACAGAGCGCCGGCAGCTCCTTCGAGTTCATCGAGGGAGTCAAGACCGACCTCTTCCCCGACGAGATCTACGTCTTCACACCGGAGGGCCGCATCATGGAGCTGCCCGCCGGCGCCACCCCGGTGGACTTCGCCTACACGGTGCACACAGACATCGGTCATGCCTGCGTCGGTTCCCGGGTCGACCGCCACCCCTATCCGCTGAGCAGCCCGCTGCACTCCGGTCAGACGGTGGAGATCATCACGGCCCCCGGCGCCCGCCCGAACGCGGCCTGGCTCAACTTCGTGGTGACCACCAAGGCGCGCTCCAAGATACGTCAGTTCCTCAAGAACCTGCGCACCGAAGAGTCCGTGGTGCTGGGCCGCCGCCTGCTCAACCATGCCCTCGGCGCCAAGAACATCGAAGACATCCCGGAAGCCCGCGTCAAGCAGGTGCTGGCCGATACCAAACACGAGAACCTGCAGGGGCTGCTGGCCGACGTGGGCCTTGGCAACGCCATGAGCGTCATGGTGGCACGCCGCATGCTGGGAGATGAACTGCCGCCGGAAGAGCAGCCCAAATCCACCAGCAAGAAGATGCCGATCAAGGGGGCCGACGGCATGCTGGTCACCTTCGCCAACTGCTGCCGCCCCATCCCGGGGGACGCCATCATCGCCCACATCAGCCCAGGCAAGGGACTGGTGATCCACCAGGAGTCCTGCCGCAACATCAAGGGCTACAGCCGCGAACCGGACAAATACCTGCCGGTGCAGTGGGAGGTGGACAAGGAGCAGGAGCAGGAATTCCGCACCGGCATCAGCATCGAGATCGTCAACCACCAGGGCGCCCTGGCGGAGCTGGCCAACGTGATTGCCGCCACCGGCGCCAACATCCACGCCATCAGCACCGAAGAGAAGGATGGCCGGGTCTATGTGGTCACCCTGCTCATCACCACCAAGAGCCGGATCCACCTCGCCAACATCATGCGCAAGATCCGGGTCATGCCCAACGTGCTCAGGGTGAGCCGACAGAAAAACTGAACACAGGCGGCGCAAGCCGCCTGCTGCTTTTCAAGAGATACCCAGGGCCCCATGCCGCAAGCCACCAGCCTTGTTGCATGCACCGGCCTCACGACATAGAAACCGACATGACTCCTGAACGCTTCAAACGCATTTCCGACATGCTGGCCCAGCGCCAGCTCGACCTGACCGTCTGCATGGAAGAGGTTCATAAACCTCACAACCTGGCCGCCATCGTGCGCACTGCCGATGCCATCGGCATCCACCGGGTGCACGCGGTCTGGCCCAAGAGCTGGATCCACAAGCGCAAGGGCACCGCCCGCGGCAGCCAGAACTGGGTGGACGTGAAGCTGCACCCGGACATCGGCAGTGCCGTGACCGAACTCAAGGCCTCCGGCATGCAGATCCTGGCGACCCACCTCTCCGACAGCTCCGTGGACTTTCGCGCCATCGACTACACCAGACCCACCGCCATCCTGGTGGGCCAGGAGAAGCACGGCATCGGCGAAGAGGCGCTGGCCCTGGCCGATCACCATATCGTCATCCCCATGGTGGGCATGGTGCAGTCCCTCAACGTCTCGGTGGCCGCCGCCGCCATCCTCTACGAGGCCCAGCGCCAGCGCGAACTGGCCGGCTGTTATCAGCGCGGCTGCCCACTCACACCCGAAGAACAGAACACCATCTTGTTCGAGGGGGGCTATCCCGTCTATGCCCAGCTCTGCAAGGAGAAAGAGATGCCCTACCCCCAGCTCGGCCCGACCGGCGAGATCCTGGCGGACGAACGCTGGTGGCAGCAGATGCAGCTGACCCGCAAAGGATGGGCCGCACAACAGGAAGAAGATGAATGGCAGGATCAGTGATGGAAAATCCGTTCGGCAGCTGGCTGGAATCCCAGGTCATACGGGATCATCTGACCAACCCCAATATCGAGGCCGGGGAATACAGCTATTACTCCGGCTACTACCACGGCAAGCCGTTCGAGGATCATTGCGTGCGCTACCTGCTCGGCGATGGCTCGACGCGGGAGTCCTGGGACAGTGGCCAGTGGGGTAAGGAAGTTGACCGTCTGATCATCGGCAAGTTCTGCTCCATCGCCTCCGGCGCCACCTTCATGCTGGCGGGCAACCAGGGTCACCGGATGGACTGGGTTTCCACCTTCCCCTTCGATGCTGCCCGCTTCGGTGACGGCGTGCAGGACGGTTTTCTGCGCAAGGGAGACACCCGGATCGGCAACGATGTCTGGATCGGCTCGGAAGCCATGATCATGCCCGGCATCACCATCGGCGATGGCGCCGTCATTGCCACCCGGGCCGTGGTCACCCGGGATGTGGCCCCCTACACCATAGTGGGCGGCAACCCGGCCAGACCGATCCGCCCCCGTTTTGACGAGGAGCAGGTCGCCATGCTGCAAGCCATGCAGTGGTGGGACTGGCCGCTGCCCCGCCTGCAAGCCGCCATGCCCCTGCTCTGCTCGAACGATATCACTGCGCTCTACCACCACTGGCGCGAGGAGCTTGCCCGATGAAACCTGCCTCCCTTTCCCTGCTGGCCCTGACCCTGTTTTCTGCCGGAGCCCTTGCCGTGAGCAATCCTTACCAGCTGACCACTGAAGCCAACGTTCCCGCCCTCTATCAGCAGACCCTGCCCGACTTCTGGCGCCAGCATGCCGTCGAGGGGGAGTTCCAGGGCAAGGACGGGGTCACCCTCCGCTATGCCGCCCTGCGCCAGCCCAAGATCGATCGCGCCATCCTCATCGTCAACGGCCGGGTCGAGAGCTACCTCAAGTATCAGGAGCTGGCCTGGGATCTCTGGCGCCAGGGTTACAGCCTCTACCTCATCGATCATCGCGGCCAGGGAATGTCAGACCGCATGCTGGCCGACAAAGAGAAGGGGTATGTCGACCAGTTCGACGACTATGTCGCCGATCTCAAACAGTTTCATGATGAAGTGATCGCCCAGGACCAACCCGCCAAGCTGTTCCTGCTGGCCCACTCCATGGGGGGGGCCATCTCGGCCCGCTATCTGGAACGCTGGCCGAACGACATCCAGGCGGCGGTGCTCTCCTCCCCCATGATGGGCATCAACCTCGGCGGCCTGCCCAAGTGGCTGGCCAAGGGGCTGGCGGCCACCATCGGCACGGTCGGCGGCTGGGTGGGCGAGCCCCCCTACGGCCCGGGTCAGGGACCCTATGAGGATCACGGCTTTGCCGACAACGAGCTGACCCACAGCACGGCGCGTTATCAGGCCTTCCGCCAGATCTACGAGCAGCATCCCCAGGTCAGGCTGGGGGGCGCCACCGCCCACTGGATCCATCAGGCCATCACAGGATCGGACGCGGCCGTAGCCGACGCCGGCGCCATCAAGACGCCGCTGCTGCTGCTGCAGGCCGGCGAGGACAGCGTGGTGGACAACGCCGCCCAGGAGGCCTTCTGCGCCAAGGCCCAATGTGAAGGGGGCAAGCCGCTGCGCATCGACGGGGCCTGGCACGAGCTCTTCATCGAGGCGGATCCCCAGCGCCAGGCCGCGCTCAATGCGACCCTGGCCTTCTTCGCGCGCTACTGACGCGACCAGAAGGGGCTGGTTATTTTTTGGATCCCTAAATAAATGGGGTGACGGCAGACGCTGGGGTACACTCCCCCGGCGTTCAATTGAAGTCGAGGTAATGATGTTCAAGGTAGTTGTGTCCGATCTCGATGGTACCCTGCTCAACGGGCAGCACCAGATCTCCTCCCGCACCCGGGATACCCTGCACCGCCTGGTCGACCAGGGCGTCAAGTTCGTGGTCGCCACCGGCCGTCACCATGTGGATGTGCGCAGCATCCGCGATGCGCTGGGGCTGGATATCTACCTCATTACCTCCAACGGCGCCGTGGTACACGACAAGCAGGATCAACTGGTCTACAACCAGGCGCTACCGAGCACGGTGGCGGCCGAGCTGATCGCCATGGACCGCGACCCGTCCATCCACATCAACGTCTACTACGGCGACGAGTGGCTGGTGGAAGAGGAGCTGCCCTGGTTGCTGAAGTTCCATCACGACTCCGGCTTCAGCTACCGTCTGGCGGATCTCGCCAGCCACCCGATGGACAGGGTCAACAAGGTGTTCTACATCGGCGACCACGACAAGCTGCTGAAGATAGAGGCGCACCTCAACCAGCAATATGGTGATCGACTCAACGTCACCTTCTCCCTGCCTGACTGCCTCGAGGTGATGCATGCCGGTGTGCACAAGGGTAATGCCGTGCGCGCCGTGCTGGAGCAGCACGGCCTGGAGATGTCACAGGCCGTGGCCTTCGGCGATGGCATGAACGACTTCGAGATGCTGAGCATGGTGGGCCGTGGCGTGGTCATGGGCAACGCCCATGATCGCCTCAAACTGGCCCTGCCAGAGCACGAACAGACCCTCACTTCCGATGAAGATGGCGTTGCCGTCTATCTGGAGAAACTGTTCGCCTCCCAGACCCGCTGATACGGTACCCCCATCGCGGATCGAAAAAGGGTGGCCCATGTGGCCTAATGCCGATCAGTTAAGGATCCATTGACCGATCCTCAGGCTGTGTAAGAATCCGAAACTCCTTGTTGGGTTTCGGATTTTTTTATGCGTATCGACCAAGCTCTCGACTTCATTCACGCCTGTCCTCCCGGAAAGTTTGAGTCCCTGTCTGACCTGCTGTCACCTGAACTGGTGCAGGCTTGCTTGGCCGAGACGGGCTCCGTCTCCTTGCGCCGACGGCGCATGCCCATGGAGCGGGTGCTATGGGCCATTATCGGGATGTCCTTGTTTCGTCATGTC
>NZ_JBFOCN010000047.1:0-3874 GCF_040907815.1 Aeromonas sp. s6 | reverse complement strand
CGCAAGGCTTGGGCTAGCGACTCGACCGGTTCGCTGGTCAGCAACAACCATTTCAACGGGGTCTCACCCTTGGGCGGGTTAATCTCCTCGGCCAGCACCGCGTTGAGCGTGATATTCCCCTGTTTTAGCGTGATGCGCCCACTGCGCAGGCTCAAGCTCGCCTTGCGGGCTGGTCGATTTTTACGTTTACCGCGTTTATCCACCACGCCCTTTTGCGGAATACTGATCTGATAGCCACCCAACTCCGGTTGGTTCTTCAGATGGTCGTACAGATACAACCCAGACTCTACGTCCTTGCGTGGGTGCTTGGAGCGCACCACGAAGCGCTCGTTATGCGCCAGTTTGTCCTGCAGATAAGCATGGATATCGGCTTCGCGGTCACAGACCGCAATCACGTTGCTCATCATGCTGCCCATGCGTAACCGGCTAGTTGCGGCCGCAGCCAGCCATTTGCCACTCTCCTTTTCATCCGCATCGGCAGGGTCATCCGGGCGCATCCACCACTCCTGATGCAGTAATCCTACGGTGCGGAATGTGGTGGCCTCGAGCAAGAGCACGGAGTGAACCCACCATCCGCGGGATTTATCCTGAATAGAGCCCAGCTTCCCAAGCTCTTCGGCGACCTGGTGGCGATAACTCAAAGAGGTGGTGTCCTCAATGGCCAGCAGTTCGGGAAACTTCTGAGCCAACTTGACCGTTTGCATCGCGCCAGCCTTTCTGATCGCCTCGGCAGAAACGTTGGGATTGCGGATAAATCGGTAAGCGCCTTCCTGCATGGCTTCACTGCCCTCGGATGAGATGGTTATTGATTTTCCAGAATATTTTGCCAATTGAGCGGCGACGTTAACCAGACGGGTGGTACGGCGAGGATCACCCAGCGCCGCCGAAGAGAAAACAGATTTGGCCCAGTCAGCCGTACGATGAAGAGCAGAAGTTATCATGATCGTTACTATGTTGGGAGTCACATAGAAGATCAGATCCTGGAAAACGGGAAAGGTTCCGTTCAGGACGCTACTTGTGTATAAGAGTCAGTATCAAGGCTGTGCTCGATACCGTTCGAAAAGATGGGCAATACAAGAGATTTATCCTCTTGGGTGGCAGTGAAGGGGCCGTTATCGCCAACCTGGTGACCGCAGATGTTGACTATATCGATGCCACCATCGCCTTTAATGGTGGTGGCCGCTGGTTTATCGATGACGTCTCACACAGCATCGCGGTAAAGCATAAAAACCCCGAAGAGGCGAGAAAAGAGATCGACGATTTCAAAGGGTTTGCCGAGCATGTTCTTAACAACGAACCCTTTGAGCTTGACGTCAGCGGGCATGGTTATCATTGGTGGCAGCAGATGCTCTCCATCGATCAGCTTGATACCCTTAAAAAAGTAAAGTCTCCTTTACTGATCGTGCAGGGGGGAATGGATACTTCGGTATCACCGCAAAAAACAGATGAGTTGGTGCAGCGCCTTAAAGAACTCGGGAAGAACAATATCGAGTATCGGCGTTACGAAGCACTGGATCATGGATTCAAGGACAGTGATGGGGAAAATCAGCGCAATGAGGTTGTGAGCGATATGAATTCATGGTTAAAGACAAATTTAAGTTAAGCAACTCTGACTAAAATTCTGCAACGCTTATCATTATTCATGTAGACCATATTTATAAAAACTGTCCTTTGGGGCTGTTAAAACAAGAATGTGTAATTTAAATTGGTACTTACTAGTCATTTATTCATCATAATTATAACTGTACGCTATGCTAAATTCAGATTGGTGACAGCCCTATAACTCAACAGATAATCTATATACGACATATTATCATAAACAGCAGCCACCTAGCTTTATTATTATTGAGATTACAATATTGAAATATACAATACAAAACAATACAAAACAATACAAAACAATACAAAACAATACAAAACAAAACAAAACAAAACAAAACAAAACAAAACAAAACAAAACAAAACAAAACAAAACAAAACAAAACAAACCAAACCAAACCAAACCAAACCAAACCAAACCAAACCAAACCAAACCAAACCAAACCAAACCAAACCAAACCAAACCAAATTAAACCAAATTAAATTAATGGAGCCATCTAAACCATGAATATATTAGCACTAAAAGAAAGAACCAAGAATCTCCTTTCGCTTGGAGAGTCGCATTTCAGAGAATTTAAATCTGCCTACCAAGGACCTTTAGATAATAAAAAGCCAGGTTCAATTAAGGATCTCAATAGATATATAGCAGAAGCCTTAGTTGCATTCTCCAATGCAGATGGAGGAAGTATAATTATTGGTGTCGAGGACGACGGAACTGTAACTGGCCTTCCATTTACGGAATCTGAAATTCAGAGTATGTTATCAGCATACAAAGATTACATACATACTGACAGTATTCTTCCCATTGAGATTGAGACAATAATTCGTGATTTAAACGAATGCACTGTTTTATTATTTTCAGTTTCTAAAGGGACGGATGAAATATATCAACTATCTGATGGTCGCTGTGTTGTTCGTAAAGATAAGCAAACTGTACCGGTATCTTTCAAACGAATACAGTTCGAAAGACAGGAAATATTATCAAGAAGTTTTGATCGTGCTTTTGTTGACGGGGCTACTGTTTCAGACCTTGATCAAACTCTAATTCAAAGTATTTCATCTTCATATTTAGTTGGCTTGAGTGTAGAATATTATCTGCAACAGACAGGCTTGGCTGAGTTTGGTTTAAATGACCTTAGGCTAAAAAATGCTGCCATTCTGCTTTTTGCTAAAGACATTTCCAAGTGGGCCCCAAGATGTCAAGTGAGAATAGTACAAGTAGAAGGGGACAATCTCAAAACAGGAAAAGATTACAATGTTGTCAATGATGAGATCATAACAGGAAATATATTTAGTTTAATCACAAACTCTTGGAATAAATTAAGACCATTTCTCGCATACAAGACAGAATTTGGAATGGAAGCAAAGTTTGAACAAAAATACATTTATCCTGAAGAAGCAATAAGAGAAGCATTAATAAATGCAATTACTCATAGAGATTACTCAATTCAAAACGGTATAGACATATTTATATTTAATAACCGTTTAGAAGTTTCTAGCCCCGGGAGACTACTCTCGACAATAAGTATTGATGATCTTCGTGCACTAAAAGGTGCCCACGAATCAAGAAACTCTCTAATATCTAAAATTCTTCGTGAAAATAGCTTTGTCCGAGAGCTCGGTGAAGGCATGCGCCGAATTTTCTCATTACTAGAATCTCAGGAGATGGAGTCTCCAATTCTAAACAATGCGGAAAATTACTTCTCCATAACATTTAAAAACAAATCAATATATTCTGCAAAAGAAGAAAGCTATCTAAATATATTCAACAAGTTCGAACTAACTGCAAACCAGAAGCGCATTGTCATTTTGGGAATAAAAAAAGATGAAATCAGCCCGCAAGACATTTATAAAGCGATGAACACAAATGATAGAGATACATATGATCGTGAGGTCACTGGTCTTAGAAGGCATGGAATATTGGTTCAAACTCGAACAAACCCCTCGGCTACAATACTTGCTAAAAAACTTAAAATAACAAAGCAAGCTATCGGTAGATTCAAAATAGAGATGCCTAAGTAAAATACTTAGAATTGAATGGAGGAACGCTAGCAATAAAATAGTTGCAAATAAAGATAACATCGATATCTGTCGATTAAACCACGCTGCCACTGTATGTAGGTTCGAATAGCGCAGCGTATTAGGACAATCGCAAATACCCACGCCACGGCATCAGCAGGGTGTACAGATCTAGTTATCACCTGACACCGGCCTCAAACCGGTGTCTTGTTTACGCTACTTTAGTGCGCACTTCCTTCGGTATCAATTTCAGACC
>NZ_JBFOCN010000046.1:0-7409 GCF_040907815.1 Aeromonas sp. s6 | reverse complement strand
GTGTAATGACCCACTGAAATCCTGCTCAGGTCATAATGAGTGGAGATCACAGACATGAGCATCACGATGGACGAAGAAATCAAACGTTGGACGGCCAAGCGCAAGTCCGCCTTGGTCATGGAAATCATTCAGGGCAAGACCACCGTCGCCGAAGCGGCTCGAGCCTTTGATTTGCCGCCCTCCGAGATTGAAGAATGGGTAGATGACGCCAAACGGGGCATGGAAAACGCCTTACGGGCCAAGCCACTGGATATTCGCGAGCAGTACGAGAAGCAGCTCAAGGAACTCCAGGAAGCTTATGGCGAGGCCATGCTGGAGTTACGCGCCAGAAAAAAGCTGGCCTCCCTGCTGGGCGAGGACGACAGATAGTCGCCGATGTTCAGCAGGGATTACGCGCAGAAGGTATTGATGTCTCCGTCAGCAAGCTCTGCCGCTGGTTTGGCCTGCCGCGTCGTAGTTGGTACTACCGCAGCGTCAAGGCCGCGCCCAAGCTTCAGGAGCATCTGGTCACCCCGATCAAAAACATGATTGAGGAGAACCCATCGTTCGGTTACCGGACGGTTGCAGCCCTGTTGGGGTTCAACAAGAACACGGTACAGCGCATCTTCCAGCTCAAGGGCTGGCAAGTTCGCAAGCGTCCGGTTGGGTTTCGCCCCCGGATCCAGGCCCTGCCTTCGGTGGCCTCAGCGCCCAACCAACGCTGGGCGACGGACCTATGCCGGATCTGGGCTGGTCGCGATGGCTGGTGTTCCTTGGCGCTGGTGATTGATTGCCATACCCGTGAACTACTGGGATGGCATCTCTCGCGCAGTGGTAAATCGAAAACGGCCGAGGCAGCGCTGGAGCAAGCCTTAATTGCTCGCTTCGGCAGCTTGGGACGAGTTGCATCGCCGTTTTTGTTACGTAGCGACAATGGGTTGGTGTTTACCAGCCGCAACTACACAGCACTGGTGAAGAGCTATGGGTTGCAGCAGGAGTTCATCACGCCGTACACGCCGGAACAAAACGGCATGGTCGAGCGGGTGATCAGAACGCTCAAGGAGCAGTGTGCCCATCGGCAGAGGTTCGAGACCTTGCAGCATGCCAGTCGGGTGATTGGCGACTGGATCCAGTTTTACAACCAGAAGCGTCCTCACCAGGCGCTAAAGATGAAAACACCGGCGCAGGCCTATGCCGAAGCCGCTTAGTTGTGCAGGAACGGCTGGGTCATTACACTGGCTCCTTGTGATATTGATAGCGCGGTATCTGCTTTGAGCCTGCGAGTCACAGTGCTCCGGCTAATACCAGTTAGCTTACATATCACACCCACATCAGTTTCAACCAGCGCAGCTAGCTGATGAATGATGTCCGCAGGAACTCCAGCCACAATCCACAGATGAACGTTCAATGCTTCACGAGGAACATCCAAGGATTCAAGGCGTGTTGTTCTACGAAGCGGGTGATGGACTGCATCGGGTGTCATGTTACATACCTCTGTCTGCATGTGCTCTTTATCATGCCCTATCTCAACCCACCCTGTCGTGCCCAGTGTTCAACAAATTTTGCACATGTTGCAGGGGCGACTCTGTTAGTTTCCAACCAACTAGGTTTGTGTCTTGATTTATTGATGGACATCATGATTAACCCCGAGCAATATTCTGTAGTTTAGAGGAGTTGATTAGGGATAGGATAAATGCCTATTTATACAAGTGTTTTAAAGTTGGATAAACCAATTGGAACACCACCCCATCCAGTAGAGGTGAGCGTCTATTCCAGCCCGTATGGTGGCTACATCAGAGTCAGTGAAATGGATGTTCATAATGAGAATGCTGCCGCATTCACATCCGCTTTAATGTCCGCAGATGAGTGTCGTGCCCTTGCTCGGTCACTAGACGCGATGGCTTCCGTTCTTGAACAATCGGAAAAAAATGGTGATATGTCCTAGCACCGAGGAGAGTCGATGACTGAGCTGATCTGTACTGAGCCTGGCATAGGTATTGAGCTTGGGACTACTTTTCAGGTTCTATCGGAGAACGGCTCTGAATGGGAAATCCTGTTGGGTAATGAATACCGAAGGGTCAACAAACGCAGCGGGCGCGTTACAGGTTGGAAAACACCTCCAAAATTTGAGTGCAAAGACATCCAAAAATAACAAATGAGAGTTCAATGCTGGTTATGCCAGTGATAAATAGCCAGCCCAGGTTACTCCCAGATCAAAAGCAGAAAATTATAGTTTTCATAAAGCCTTAAATAAGGGGCTCAGCATGCTCGTAAAAGAAATTGTGCCAACAGAACAGGTCGTTGACATTCTCTGTGATGTCTGTGGTCGTAGTACAAAAACGAATTTTGGAACCAACCAATACGGCTCGTTATCGGCGGATTTTGGCTATGGTTCCCGTCACGATGGTGAACGTTACAAGGTGCATCTGTGTGAAATGTGTTTTTTCGGTATACTCGCAACAATGAGGGAGATGCATCGCGGGGAACATATGTTTGACGATGACTATGAGGCTGCAAACCCAGACACATTTGGGCGTGATTATTCTAATAGGGAGATAATCTGAATAGTATGCCCCCATATTCGAGTTTGTGTGGAGAGAACTATTTCCTATCATCGACTCATTCTGTGAGCCAATGATATTGTCCAATCGGCTCATTTCGTGAGCCGATCAAGATCGTTCATCGGCTCATCTGGTGAGGTGGTCTCAACGCTCACTACCACCTAGATTAAGTTTTTGGCTACACAGTTTCATAGAAGATTGGAGCCAGGCCACTAAGCAGATCCAAACGCGATTTCGCTCACGTCTTTTTGAATAATGCTATTTATCTAATCGTCTTGGTGCCAAAAATAGTGGAGCTGATGCTGGGATTAAGAGATAATTTTCCTGATATAAAAATGTGATACATGAGGCTATCAATGAACGAATTTCTGAAAATCCTGCTGAATATCCGTAGCCTTCGTGCCGCATTGCGCGAGTTGTCTTTCGAGCAATTGGTCGAAGTTAAAGAGAAATTGGATGAAGTTTTTGCTGAGCGTGAGCAACAAGAAAACAAAATCAAGGCCGAGTCCGCTGAACGCCTGCAAAAGCTGGCTGAGTTCACCGAAATGCTGAAAACAGCAGGCATCGATCCGAGTGAGCTGGTTGGTGCAACGGCTCCAGCGAAAGCTGATGGTTCAGCTAAAGCGAAACGCGCTCCTCGTCCTGCAAAATACAAATACGCCGAGGATGGCCAGGAGAAGACCTGGACTGGTCAAGGTCGCATGCCCAAGGCTATCGCGGAAGCGGTGGCTAATGGTCGAGCATTGGAAGAATTTTTGATTTAGTGCTGAGAGCCCATGCCAGCTCGGCGTGGGCCTTTAATTCTGTTTTTAGTAGGAGCACCGTATGGGGAGGACATTGGAGGATATGATTTCATCCGAATCACCCGAGGTTGTCCAGAGAGCCAAGGCTCTTGCCGAAGAGCAAATGGTACGTCTCAGTGTGACCAAACTGCTTTCAAATCTCGGGCCTGGTGATGTTCCTGAAATTGCTCCCGATGTTCTCGATAGTTTGTTGTCGCTCAAAAGGTCAGTGGAGAGCCAAGACTGTCGGCTGAGTTTATTTGTCCATATGCCAGATGGTACGCATCATGGCGTCAATATTTAATTTTTCATAATCCAACATGGATTAAATGGTTTCATACAGACAGCATCTTACGAAGCAATCCGAGCTATTGCTTCTGAATCTATCTAACAGAATGTGTCATTATTCCTAGACAGACATAGAGGTGTAGCTGGTCTGACGAAGAGCATCAATAGTCGCTGACTCCATCGACACAACAGACATAACACTAACAGCAATGCTGTTAATAATTTCCTCTCTTGGGCCATTGCGCCAAATATCGCTTTGGTAAAAGGCATCAAGAGATTTTTCCCTATGCTCAGGGTTATCAAAGGCTCGAATCAAAACATAGCTGTCTGGATCATGTTGCGACTGACCATAAGTGACTACATCAATTCCTGCGGCCTGATGCAAAGGAACGCTGACACTTCGCATGATCTGATGAAATTCATTACCTGTACTTGGCTGTAAAGTGTACTGGAGAAACTCGACCGTTCTCATTAAAGATCCTTCATATCAACTTAAATAGATACGGATACTGTACATGAGGTTTCTCAAAAATACATTAAAAGGTGAGATGCCCGTAACTAGATTTATCGCGGGGATTTCCGCAGCTTGCGCTGCATGGGGCCACACCCAAGAGAATGCCATCTTATCTGCTCATTCATATGCCTGACGGCACTCATCATGGCGTCAAAATTTAATTTATGTGCTTTATTAGTTCGTCAATAGAGGCTCTAATCCACCAAATTAAAACAACTCCCGCAGGGAGAGTCCAAACAATTTAACAGATAGAGTCTTTTCAGACTCCCATCGTGAAGCCAATATCTCCCCAGCGGATCTGATAGCGTGTACTGCGTCCGCCACCAGGTAATTTCTCAATGCACCCCCTATCCAGCAATTGCGCAAGATGGCGTGTGGCCGTGGGCTTACTGACTCCGGCGACTTTTTGATATTGACTGGCACTGATGCCATTTTCAAAACCCTGTTCGCCGCCATCCAGTAGGCGGTTAATCACTTTGGTTTGCTCTGGGCTCAGGCCGTCATGACAGTGCCGCTGCCAGAAAGATGCCGTGGCAAGGCTACGGGCGATACTTTGTAATGCCAGCTCTATGGAGAAATCCAGTGTGTCGAGAAACCAACAGATCCAGGAGGTAATATCCAACGAGCCCTTCTGCGCTGACTCAAGCGCTCGATAGTAGTCACCCCGCAGCTCTAGAATAGCAACTGGCATGGCATACAGCCGCATGCTGTGGCTGTCAGCCTGTGACAGCGCGAGATCGGTCAGTGCCCGCGCTAACCGCCCATTGCCATCATCAACGGGGTGCAGGGTCAGAAACCAGAGATGGCAAATCGCCGCACGAAGAAGGGGATCTATCGTGGGATCATGCCGAGTCTGGTTAAACCAGAGGGTGAAATCGGCCAGTTGATCGTCCAGAGTTGCTCTGGGCGGTGCCTCAAAATGCACGATGGGGCGATCAACACGCCCAGAGACAACCTGCATCGGCTCATCTCCTCGCAACTGTCCTACATTCACTGGCTGCACCGACCATTCGTTGACGGGGAACAGCCAACGATGCCATTGGTAAAGGCGTTCTATACTCAGTGGTTGTTCATGATTGTCGATGGCATCCAACATCATGGCCGCGAGCCCCTCTGAGCGCTCTGATACTGGATATGACTGAGTTTGTGGCCCACCTAACCGCCGAGCAAGGGAGGAACGCACAGATTGGGCATTGAGGCGTTCGCCTTCGATAGCGGATGAGGAGATGATGTTAGCCAGTAACGTATCTAACGCTTGGTCGGAGTTCCCCAACCTGGAATGACGACCGATTAGAATTCCCTGCCTGCGTTGAACGTGCCGTAATCTGGGCAATATCTCGCTATCCTGCCAACGAAAATGGGGCCAATCTGCTTGTTGCCAAATCCACAATGGTTCCATTATTTCCTCATCCAACATGCTAGGGTCTCAATAATGAGCCGACCCAGCCCATCATTCGGCTCAATGTTTGAGCCGAATATAACACATGCAGCAGAACAGCAGAGCTGGTAATGAGGATGGAGATACAGGCTGAAAATCTCAGACCGGAGCTAATGAAAAACTGGATGTATTGCTGCTGTGTGGCGCTACAGCAACCAGTGGATAGAAAAGGCGGGAACTCATTTCCGTTTCGAACAGATCTTGTGAGCTTGCAGCTTACGCTGCATGAAGCCACACCCAAGAAAATGCCATTCGGTCTACTCATTCATATGCCTGACGTTACTCACTAATATTGGGATGCCAGTCTAAGCCACCAGAAGAGAAGGATCGAACCACCGAGTAGATTGCCTGCCAAATATTTCCAAGAGCGATCTGACAAGAACAAAATCGCCCCCAGTATCGTTATCAAACCCCAGAGATAGGGCATGAGCAGTACATATAGGCCAGTCAGTGAGTATTCATCGTTAAACCAGTCATAGACAGGCTGAATGAACAGGATCGATGCATTCAAGAGGTGATAGAGCATGAAAAACACGAATACCCATGTTCTCTCTGTCTTCACTGCTGCGCTCACTTTAGTTCCCCTTGGAATGGATAGCTGAGTTCAATGACGGTCAAAAATGGCTTGTAGGCAAAGCGCTTGTAGTGTTGAAGAACAAACCAGCTTCTGAAACCGGACGCCAGGCCGTAGAACTTGACTCTTCCGGTCGTGGGGTCAGGGCCAATGTCAGGATAATCGAGACCGAAGTGGTCATATAGCGTTACTTTGATCGTCCCTTTGTAGAAGTCGCCAAATTTTTCATATGTCGCGATTTCCGCCTTGCCTGCCCAGACATCGTTCACCGCAATTGTGAGGCCCTGCACCTTATCCGCCGCAGAGTTGAAGATGGGTAACCGAAAGCCGGAGGTCTTGCTGTATTGCTGCATCAAGTCACTCAGAACAAGCTTGTTCACATCACCATCAAGTTCGGCCAGCTTTGCCTTCACTTCCTTGATAAGGGTATCTGAGAACTTGATCGTGGTCGGGTGAGCTCGCGCTGCTCTCGTCAATGCTTGGTTCCGGTATTCACCCCCCTCAGATTTTTCGAATTTGGCGATCATGGCCAGAATGTTCATCTTCAAGTCGCCAGTCGCAAACAATGTGGCCATGTTGCGGAAGCTACTAAAGAACACCTTGGGGTCAGTCTTTTCGAGATCACCAATAAAGCCGTCATCTCCCATCTTCCCTACGAACATGGGGATAGCCTTGATCTGCTCTGCCGTCATTTTGCCGTAGGTCATATCTTCGGCGGGGTTGCCATCAACGTTCTTACCTGGCTCACGCTTCGACTTGTAGATGAGCACTGGCACACGATAGGTTGTGGCTGACGTTGTATCGGTTTTTGGCTTGAGAGCAGGAGGAATGGTTTCTGCCTTCGGGCGCTCTTTCTCTGCCGAACCGAACCACATTGTCGGCTTGGCCTGGGCATATGCCGACTTGATGGCCTGCTCAAACCTAGGCGTCCCCCTCACCGAGATTTGGTCTCCCTGGATAGTACAGCACGCAAACACATCAGATTGCATCCCCAATACGACCTTTGAACCGTCATCAAGGCTTCCAGCCACAGGGCCTAGGGAAGGTGCGAATAAGCGGGGAAATTCTTCTCGGCTGACTCAGTCATTTCATTTCTTCATGTTTGAGCCGATTTTTTCTCCCGTAAATGCCTTGAATCAGCCTATTTAGACCGTTTCTTCGCCATTTAAGGCGTTATCCCCAGTTTTTAGTGAGATCTCTCCCACTGACGTATCATTTGGTCCGCCCGAAACAGGTTGGCCAGCGTGAATAACATCGCCAGTTGGTTATCGTT